>JBDRVV010000022.1 GCA_039802005.1 candidate division WOR-3 bacterium | reverse complement strand
TTATTTTTCTAATAATCCCCTTCTATTCCCCTTTAAAAAGGAGAAGGAGTAATCACCCTATGTCCCCCTTTAGAAAAGGGGGATAGAGTAGTTCCTATAAAAGGTGATAGACGCAAATTGTCATCTCTGTCTCCCTCTAAAAGAAGGGAGAAGGAGCAATCCCCCACTCTCCCCCTTTAAAAAAGGGGGATTAAGGGGGATTTAATAATATTTTTTCAGCTTTACCTTACTACAATCTTTCCATTCGCATTCAGTTCCGAACTGATTAGTCTGTAGAAATAAACACCAGATTTAACACGATTGTTATTATTATCCAGAAGATTCCATTCTACAGTTTGAGTTTTACCCGTGCCATTTCCTTCAATCCTTTTCATCTCGCGACCAAGAGCATCAAAAATCACAATCTTCCATTCAACACCCTTATTGATGTTAAACTGAAAGCTCGTTCCATTTACACAGGGATTCGGGGTGGGAGAGATTTTTGATACTACATTTTCATTATTAAATTCTTCAACTACTGTGAGGTTGGTTACCTTAATAAATCCCGCCTGATACACTTCGCGTGTTGAATTATTCTGTATCCAGGTTACAATGTTGCAGCGATTGACATTCCAGCCTGATTGGATTGTGAAATTTTGCGAGACCGTTACTGAATCACCCGCTGGAATTGTCACTTGTTGGCCGATCTGGTTTGGGACATAATCGCGTGCAACATGATTATGCCACTGGTCACCATAGGGTGTAACATAATAGATACTATCTTCAGTGATAACAAAATATACATAGGCAGTGACTGATGCTGTTGAATCATTACGAAATCGGGCATAGATTGTGCCAGAACCAGAGCCATAAGTCCCCCACATTGAGATACGCATCGGTGCAGGTTGATTCATCCGTGTAACAATGTATGATTGCCAGGATGTATAACCGCTCCCTTTTGGCGTGCCATCAAGAATAAGGTTGGGCGTATACCAATTTGAACTTGGGTAGTATTGCATCCGGGCATATGCCTCTGGACAATATAACGGATAGCTGCTATTTAGATGCATCTCAATTGCGGCAATGCGTGTGGGATATTGCACACAGATATTGTCCAGCGTACCGCTGGCAGCAACACAGGAGGATCAGCTCTCCTGATAAAACTCTTCACACAAAACCACCCGCTGGGCAGAAAAACCGAGCAGCGAAATGCCCAGCAATATTAATAAGTATTTTGACATGAAACCCCCTTTCACTATAATTTTACTTGTTTTTTAGTTTATGTCAATAACTAATTGTTTCCTTTAAGTAGAATTACTTTCTCAATTTTAGTGGACTCACCAGAATCAAGTTTTACAAAGTAGATACCCGTAGGAACCTTATGACCTTCATTATCATCGCCAAACCAGGTGATACTGGATTCATGATTCAAGATACCTGATTCAAGATTAAATGACTTAACAACGCGACCCGAAATATCATAGATCCTCAAAGAAATTTCGGATTTCGGATTGCGGATTGCGTATTTGTTTGGAATTCGGGATTTGGTGCTTGGGATTTGGAACTTAACTACGCAGTAGTTCCTGAATGGATTTGGTGTGATCTGTAAGGAGATACTCTTCCCAATCTCCTCAAATTCTTCCGCGCCAACTTGTATATTCCATCGATACATTCCTGTGCCATTTGTTCCGCAGAACAACCAGTTATTTGGGTAAATTCCTAAAGAAGTTGTATTTGTATTTAATAGTCCAGTATTCATCAATGTCCATCCACCACCGCCAGTAGTGCTCTTGTAGATACCATTACTTGTTGCGGCATATATTTCGTTTTCATTTGAAGGATTTATCAAGACTGCCTGAACATTTTGTGATAAACCTGTACTTGTCCAACTGGCACCCGCATTTGTTGATTTGTAAACACCCGAAGAGGTTCCCGCATAGACTGTGTTTGCCTTGGTTGAAGCGACCTTAATATCATAGACTGTTCCACTCAATCCAGTATTAGAAAGAGTCCAGTTAACACCACCATTGGTTGTTTTGAAAAGATAACCATTATAGCCGCCGGCATAAACAACATTAGAATTACTTCTATCTATCGCGAGTGCATAACACATAGAATAATCTGTTGTTAGTGTATCCCTTTCCCATGTTGTTCCACCATCGGTTGATTTTGAGACTGCCATTACATAAGTTGAACCATTGTATATATAGCCACCGGTATAAAGGATTGAACTATTATTCGGATCAATTGCCATTGCCCCGCCATCGGTATAAAATGCATCAAGGGCATTTGACCAGACGGACCCGCCGTCTGTGCTCTTGTAGAGCTCGGCATTCCCTCAACCACTTCCTTCTAAGGCATATATGATATTAGGATTGTTATACGCAACCGCAAATTCACAGATATTTCCGCAGCCAACCGGTGTCGGCAATTGAATCCAATCTGTTCCTGAATTTGTTGTTTTATATACACCAACTTCAGCAAAGGAAGTATAGATCGTTGAAGGTGAAGAAGGCGCATTTGCAAAAGAAAGGATAGAACCCATATTCAAATTGTTATTGATACTTACCCAGGAAGTCCCGCCGGTTGTTGTCTTAAACATACCTTTGTTATTTCCAGCATATACATTAGAAGCATTCTGTGCACTTGCGGCAAGGCCATAGAAGGAAGTTCCACTCAAACCCGAGCTTACAGATGTCCAGGACAAGCCGGCATTTGTCGTTTTGTAAACCTCACCATAACAACCAGAGTAAGCGATATCAGGTGATGCTATACTCGTTGCCATACTATAGTTGTAGTAATTAGTAGAAACTTTTGTCCAGGAATTTCCGCCATTGGTTGAACGCATAATACCTTTTAAATAAGTACCAGCATAGACTATGTTAGAATTCGTTGGATGAACAGCCATAGAGTAAATATAATAAGCGTTCTGAAATACTGTATCAGTAGACACATCTATCCAGTTAGTGCCTCCATTTGTGGATTTGTAAATTCTGGGTATGTAAGATGTGGTATAAGAATAGCCACCCACATAAATCGTATTGGGATTCGTACGGTCAATTGCGAGACAATATCCATAGTTTGAAGAGCCTGAAGTATCCATTACAGTGGTTGTCCAGTTTACACCGGAATCTGTGCTTTTGAAAAATGCAAGCCCCCATTTTGTTCCTGTATAACTCATACCCGCGGCGCAAATTGTTGTAGGCGTTGTTGGATGGACCGCTATGCCGTAGATATATTTATTGTTCATAGTAGTTGATAGCCAATTCACACCGCCATCAGTTGAACGATACATTACATGTCCACTCCCCGCATATAGTTTATTATCATTCGTTGGGTCTATTGCCATACAATATGCCTGATTTGGTATTGAACCAACTGTGGTCCAGGTTGAACCACCATTTGTGGATTTTGCAACTACAGTGGGATTAGCATAAGATGCAGCATAGACAATATTGTCATTGGTTTGTGATACAACCACTGAGCGGACATAACCACCATAGGGACCTATTGTCTGCCACTGGGCAAATGATGCAGTGGCGACAATTAAAACAATCCAGATAAGTTTCTTACTGCCCATAAAACCCCCTTTTTAGACTTAAGTCCAATTATAAAAGATTTTCAGGAAGGGAGTATTTATACTCCCTTCCTGATTTCTAACTATTCTATCTTTATTACCTTCTCAATATATTTTTGACCGCCCGTTTCCAACCGCACGAAATAAATACCTGCGGGCACCTTGCGGCCGATTTCATCGTCACCAGACCACACGATTTTATTAAATTGGTAACTGGTTAAATGGTTAAATGATTTTATCAACCGTCCTGTTGCATCAAAAATCTTGAGTGAAATTTCGGATTTCGGATTTCGAATTTCGAATTTAACCACGCAGTTATTCTGGAATGGATTCGGTGTTACCTGGAAAGATATCTTTTGGAGCCCTTCTTGCTTATTCTCTTCAACAGGTACTTGGAATATTCCGAAGAAATGGAGGATGGAGTCAAGCAAGGCAGCACGGGTAGAGACACCCCCACCATCTACGAGTGCACCAAGTTCAAAAGAAGTTCCCACAGTCCTATATGTTCCGGCATCGCGGGCAACACCACAATCATAACTCTGGTCAACATCTTTAAATATTAAGAAAGAACCAGTTCCAGTCGGACTAATCCAGTCCATATAATTATTCTCACCCGAATAATTAAAATACATCTGGTTTGTAAATGTTCCTGGCTGCCCTTCTATTGGTCCTAAATTATAACTTCCATCAGCAGTTGCGTTGATTCCAAAAAGTGAGCAAAAGTTATAGCCGCCTATCAACGGGTCATAATACCAGACGTCACCGCCCTCAAGATAGAGTCTGCCACCGCTATTGACATAGTTGACGAGTGCTGTTGCCTCGGGGCTTGATGCACCAATTACATAATTATTAGGGTAGATTCCCACACAAACCAAAATTGCGCGATACACACTGAGGTCGGTCGTAGGCAGTGTTGTTGAATATAGACCACTGTAGCCGAGGGATGTCAAGATATTATGCATTGTCTGTCCCGGCGTGGCAGTCGGGTCAGGATTCCAGACCAGATAATGATATGAACCAACCGTGAGACTAAAGAAAAAGGTATCAACAAAAGCCCCTTGGGTTGTTATCAAGCGGAATTGAGCAATATGTCCCTGCGGGGTTGAGGCACTGACATTCACAACATAGGGGTCAGAGATATTCTCCTTTGTGCTGTCAATAAGAATCGTGCCAAAATAGCCAGAATTATCCGTGACTGTAATATAAGGACTCGTTGTTGAGAGTGTAGAATTTAGATTTGTAAAATTCGCACCACCAATATTTTTTAGAAAAGCAGTGATATTTGCTGTCTCTCCTGGGTCTAATCTACCATTATTATTTCCGCTCGGGTCATAGACTTTAGACTTAATGAAGGTAAGATAGAGCTGTGTTCCAGAATAATTCAATTTTACATCATCGGCGAAGACCTTCGCCAATTGTGAAGCCCCTCAACAAGTGTGGGCAGTTGTATCATAGAGCGCAATTTCTACCTTTTTCACATTTGCTGGATTGACGCCGGGAAGATTTCCAAGTTCAGTCTGGAGATTGAATGAATAATTATGCCAGAGTGAATCGCTAACTGTTATTAGATGGATTGTTGAAGTGTTTTGCCAGGGACAGGGTGCAGTGAACTGGCAAATTCTGGTTTCTCCAAGAAGTGCACCCGTGGCATTACGGTAAATTATTCTTATTGCTGCGGCAGCGTAAGTCAGAGTATCTGCATTATTATCATATGCATATAACTTTGCCTTTGTAGAAAAAGTAAATTCACTCGGTGTCGTAATATCAATAGTCTGAGAAAGTGTTGCAAACCCACTGCCTGAGCCTTTTTCCACACGCACTTCATAATCCGGGTCCGGTTCATAGGTTGTTGCACGGTCAATGTAGATATATGAGCCACTCTGGGTTGAAGTCCAGCCCGAGTTGAGTGCTTCCTCAAAATCGCCATTAATCAGCCAGTTGCCAGCGCTAACAAAACCTATCATTAAAAAGATAGGAATCAACATTTTCATAATACCCCCTTTGCTCATAATCAATTTTCTAATAGAGTCTTTCGTATTTCACCTCCTTCTACTCAATTACACATTTACCAGAAAATATTATTTTTTTATCTACAAAACGGTAAAAATAAACACCGGGTTTAGCTTTATACCCTTGGTTGTTTTTTAAATCCCATTTAACCGATTTGGCATTACCTGAAATATTCTTTATCTCCCTTCCGGTGCAGTCATATATTGAAATTTTGTAGTCGGTTGGATATGGAAAATAGAAGTGCAGGGCATCGGTGCGCGGACAGGGGTTGGGGAAAACCTGTAGACTTAATTTTTCACACTTCTTGCCTGGATTTTCTTCAATACCGAGTTCAAGTAGATTAACTATCGCACCCTGCCATATTTCCTTTGTTGAATCAGGTTGCATTACATCGTTTTGAATCCATGTTTTTATCTTGCAATGCGATTTATTCCAGTTAGGATGGGTGGTAAAAGGCATAGTTATTGTAATTGAATCGCCCGGTGGAATTGAGACTGTTGTGCCATTATGGTCGGGAATATAATCCCTGGGTACATTGCTATGCCATAATGCACCATTGGGTGCTGGATAAAATAGACTATCTTCAGTTATAACGAAGATTACCCTTCCATTGATCGTTGCGGTAGAATCATTTTTATATGTGGCATAAATAGTCCCTGAATTACTACCCGGTGAATATTCACCATCAAGATAAATTGTAACCGGTGCAGGTTGGTTCATACGGTTTACAATCATAGATTCCCATTGAGAATAATTCGTCCCGCCATGTTGATTTCCATCATACCAGAGCCAGGGATGCATATACATACCGTAAAATGGTGGTGGATAATAACGGATTCTATTATATGCTTCTTGCAGGAAGAAAGAATCTGCTGGGTTATCGTGAACATCAATTGCTGCTACCCTTCCGGGATAGTTTAAAGCTATTTGAGCAAGCGCACCGCTTGCCGCAGCACAGGATCCTCAGGTTTCGTCGCCGATCATCTCCGCAACTACAACCCTTTGTGCACCAGAAGAAATATTGAGCATTATAAGAAAAAACGATAGTATTACAACTGACTTAGCAATTTTCATAGCACCCCTTTCAGTATTTTCTATAGTATATTCATTATTTTTACAATGTCAACAATGAGATAAGCAGAGCCCCGGCTAAAGCCAGGGCCCTGCTCATCCATCTTTTTAGCGCGTAAGGACGAATTTTTCGGTTATTATTCCATCGTCCTTCTCCAGCATTGCAAAGTATATTCCATCGGCAAGAGAAGAATTCCGTGGATTCCAGTTGATTACACTCGCTCCTTTATCAAAATTGACTTTTGCTACAAGACGACCGCTGATATCGTAAATGCTCAAGTAGTTATGCTTTATATTGTTAGGATTGATGTAAAATGTAAGATTACTCTTTGCTGGGTTTGGAACAACCTTAAGTAGTTTCCAATTAGCAACATTCTCTTTTTCGGATTCTTCAACCGGGGTGAGAGGTGTGTAGAAACCTTTGACCTTTACAATTTGATTAACATAGGAGCCACTGATTTGCACAATCGTAACCCAGTAATTACCGTCTCTCGGGTCTGCCTCAATACCACGGATATTCCAACCAGGATTTAAAAGAAATTTCTTGCCAGTAAATGTAGGTGGTGTGCCCGTGAATTCAACAACACCAACACTATCAAGTGCCTGGCTTGAATTGAACCAGGTCTGGACATTTACAAAGGAATTGCCCAAAGAGTCATAAGCCAGACAGCGGGTATTGTAGTATCCCTGAATCGGACTGTTATATTGTGTTGCTGTTCCAAGGGTATCTCCAATATAAATTAACTGAGTACCACCAAGAGCGGTTCTTCTATCTGCATACCACATTGTATTAGGCGGACGGAAGGCAATACCCACCGGATAATCATTCGCGGGATTATTGAACTGACGAAGAACAGCGCCTGTATTTTTATTCAGCTTCCATACCAGTTTCTGCGGATAATTGGCGAAGTATAATGCGTCATCATACCGGGAGTATGCCAGGTCAACTCCAGAATCCTGTGGTGCAGTGATTGCACCGTAGTATGTTACAAAACTATCTGAGGAATAGTAACGGATTTGGGTAGACAAGAAATCTACCACATAGATTCTATCACCGGTGCGGTCATAGGCAACACCATAGATAAAATTGTTTGTTGGGAAATTGGGTAGGGATTTTGGACCCCATATAATTTCACCAGGTGCAACACCAACCTGATATGAGAAAGTTCTTACCCAGGTAGTCTCTGCAGCAATGAGCACCAGCTGGAAATTCGCCATATGCCCGGGTGGTGTTGAGGCATGGACACTTATATCATACGGGTCGGAGACATTATTTGCACTATCACCAGAATTTATCGTGCCATATGTGTACATTGAATCGGTTATAGTGATATAAGGCGATGTTGTCCTTAATCTTCCCTGCACATTGGTTGCTACTACACCGCCTGTATTCTTCACATAGGTCACAATACCTGCATTTTCACCCGGATCAAGTTTTCCATTGCCATTGTTGTCATTAACAATATTTGTCCGGCTCAATACTACATTCGGTCGGTTGCTGGTTGGAACTGCCTGTAATGAACGCCACAAGTTTATTCTGCCCCAACCATAATTATTATTCGGATATGGTGCACCAGCAGAAGGTTGATCACAGTAGTTGCGGAATAAATCATAAAGGTCACCCACAGTAAGCCCGTTATTCTTCTGCAATAAAACTGCGGTTCCACCAGTTACATGTGGTGACGCCATTGATGTTCCGCTCATTGTTCCGTAACCACCGGTTCTCAATGAGGAATTGACATTGACACCGGGTGCTGACACATCGGGTTTTAAGAAATTCCAGGTTGAATAGTACCAGTATTGTGGGTCATTTATTGGACTGACATTCGGTGATGGTCCACGCGATGAGAAAGACGCGATATTGTCGCCGTTATCAGTTGCACCAACACCAATCGTTATTGGATAACTTGCCGGTGAACCAACTGTTCCTGCACCAGGTCCTGAATTACCATTAGAAAATACGGGGAATACACCAAGATTCTTCCAGTTCAAGACTGCGGTCCAGAAGCCAGTATATGAACCATTACTATTGCCCCAGGAATTTCCAATCACCCGGATATCAACGCCGCTCTGTTTTAAATTTGCCAGATACTGCATACAGGCATCTATCCAGGAGAATTGACCTGAGCCATTAGCATCAAACGCTTTTGTAGGAATGAATTTTGCACCATAGGCAACGCCAATATCATATGTAAATGGACCAGGACCATCACCGCCACAGATTGTGCCCATTGTATGGGTTCCATGATTATGGTCATCATAAGGTGTTGATTGACCGCTGACACCATCGTGCCAGTATGGTGAAAGCCATTTGCCGGCGAGCGCGGGATGGTCAGTATAAACCCCGGTATCAATATGACCGATTATTATTCCGGTTCCATTGAATCCTGCTGCCCAGCATGATTCTGCCATAATTTTAGTAATATTCCATTCCGGAGTCCTCGGTTCAGTGACCTCTTCGCCCATGGTAGCATCCAATTGAATCGTTCCATTATGAGAAATGCACCATATATCATCCCTCTTTGCCAGTTCTTCAATCACATCCTTTGTTGCCTTCAAATGAAATCCATTGAAAATCCAGAATTGTCTAACAACTTCTGCCTTGTCTTTCGATAAAGAATTGAGATAATTCACTACATCGCGCTGCGAATTCATTGCCACGGACTCAAAAACATCGCACTTTTCCTGTGGTGTCATTCCTTCAATCGCATCGTACGGATATTCTGTATTCATATGGACGATCACAAAAACTTTTTCCTGTGGTGGTGTGTTATTTAAGATTTTTACGAGTTCCGGGGTCATTTTACCCGGAATGGGTGGCAATAATGCCAACAACATTATTGAACACAAACCTATCATTTAGCCCCCTTTCATTATTTTATTCACTCCCTTATTTCTTTACTAATATTTACTTATTGATTTTTTATTAAGATCACCTCCTTCTTTATGACCCTTAAGTCCCTATATTATATTATATCTATTATCGCTACTTTGTCAAGGGGTAAATTGATATAATAAATTCCAATCAATCTGCCAATTTTTATTAAAAAACCCTGCAGAAAGTACACCTGTCCAACCATATCTTGCCGCAGATTCATCCCATATAATAAAATCAGGTAATCCTGAGCCAGAATAGATTACCGGAAATAATCCAAGATATTTTTGTGCTTTTTTTGATGTTGCTGAATATAATAAAACAAATTTTTCTCGATTCAATGGATTGGGATAGATTTCCATCAGACATAAATCGGGATTTCTCAGGACCTTATTTTTTATTGCAATGCAATCTTCATAAGAACCGACACTTTTAAAATTTATCGGCAGTTTTTTGCTTATTTTCTTAATGATTGCATTGGTTTGAGAATTCCCAAAAAGGACAAGATTGAAATTCTTGATATGTTTTTCAACAATTTCAGTATCGGGAATAATCTCACAGAATCCATTTGCCCTTATCCACCAGGTATAAGACTGCAATCTTGCATAATGGAGATTATTTTCAACATCAATTGAATCGCCGATTGTACCATAAACCAAAATAAATGGGTTGAAATATGCCTGTTTTATGGGTCCATAAAGTGCTGGGGTCTTTTTCAATCCTTTTTTGCTGTATTTTATCATTTTAAAACCGTCTTTGTATTTTATAAATGTTATTTCATCCTGATAATCATATTTGCATTTTATCTCTTTACCATTTATATTGAATAAAATATAACCAGGAACAAACTTAAATTTTTTAAGTAAAACATTGAAAACTTTTATATTCTCAGTTTGAATATTGTATTGAATAAAACTATGCCAGGGGCCCACAGATGTTTCATCCCAACCCAAGGAATCAAATTTAGCGATTATCTTTCCATCCTGATAAATATTATCCAGTTCATCTATTCTTATCCAATACCCTTTATTTGAATGTCCAATATTTGAAGTTTTAAAAATAATACTCTCGGGATATGGATTCCTCTTTTTCTCTTTCAAAAAATCCATCATTTCTTTTAAATCCACACAATCAATTCCTGGTGTTGAATCAATATCCCACCAGTGTTCTTTTCCCGCAACTTCATTATACATAAAATCATAGTTTAATTCTTTCAGATACTGAGCCATCATTCTTCCCTGAATCGGTGGGACATTATCATCTGCCTCACCATGTAAAATATATATTGGTAAATTTAGAGCATTCTCTAAATATGCGGGTGCATTATCTTCTCTCAACACCATATCACGATATTTTATCTGTTCAGGTTCAGCAAAAATTTCGCTTCTCTGTAAAAACCACGGAAAATATAATTGGAAACTTGCCCAACCCGCACTCGGTGCAATTGCGGCAAATAAATCAGAATGTGATAATCCAATGTGCCAGACGCCATGTCCACCCATTGAATGCCCGGTAAGATAAACCCTATTTTCATCAATCTTAAAATTCCTTTTTACATCTTCAAGGACCTCAAGAAAATCAAGCCTTCCCCAGTCTTGCCAGTCAAAGCCATATCTTCTCCGATTTGTCGGTGCAACAATGTAAGCCCAGTCTTTTTGTGAATATGATTTAACCTGGTTTATCGCTTCTACATTTGCACCATGGCAGGACATAATTAATGCATAGGTAGATTCAGGCTCAAAATTTTTTGGTGGAAGGATTGCATAATATTGGCAGGAATTATCTATCTTTGAGATAAATGTCTTAATATAAGGCTCACCAGGTTTTTTAATCTTTATCCACACAGAGTCTTTCGCTTCATAAATGCTATTATATGCACGAATTCTGATTAGCGTGCTATCTTCTCTTTTTATCTTATCTTTTGATTCCAATACTACAGGAATTTTTGCCAATGATAAGGGCATAATCCTTAAAAATTCTTTTTCGGTCTTTTGTATATCATCGCCATAAATCTCAATCTTCAATCTATCTATTGTCTTTTCGGTTGTATTTATAACAGGTACACCAATATAGCCAGAATAATTCTCTCCATAAATGAAATCAGGTTTGGTGATATCTCTAATTATCATTAAAGATGCTGGGCTTGTAATGATTTTAAAAGAAAATGAATTCCCGCCATAGCCAGTGGGTCTTATAATAATTTTATTTTTGCCCTTGTTTAATACGACTGGTATCTGGACATAACCATCGCTATATACATCCCCAGGATAGGCTCTGCCATTCAAAATAAACGAACCCAATCCCCGGGCGCTTATTAAAGCGGAGATTCTATCAGTAGATTCAAACTCTCCATATAAAATACTTGCACAGGCGAGTCCTGCAACACCATAATATTCCTGGATTGCATCCCAGAACACATTGTTATATTCAATGTTTACATTATCATTTTCGGTATTTAATTTTCTCCACTTAATAAATCCCTCTGGGGCAAGAAAGCTGAAGTAACTAATCATGGTATCTGGTTGAAAATTTTCATTAAAAAAATCAATATCCAAGCCGGTTATTCCTTCCCGGACGCCAACGGGAAACGGACCGAGATACCACCAGTTGTTTATTATGATTGTATCTTTTAATACTGAATTATTGTCTAACGATACAATAATTATTAACAACATTATTCCCATTGTTCTACTCCCTTTCTTATTTTATCCACTTTTAGTATTTCGTCAATTGACTTAAAAAGCAAATAATGTGCCATTAGTTTTAAATATCAATTTTATTTTCCTATCGCGGTATCTATAGTAGATACTTATATTATAAAGTTTATTTTAGCTTAAATGGACTCTTTCCGGGTAATTTACTGTGCGCCAATTTCTTCAATAAATCCCGTGCATAAAAAAATTGCTTTAATAACTGATTCACATCTGCTACGGTCGTACCACTCCCTAAAGCAATTCTGCGTCTCCTTGAACCATCAATTATCTCTGGATTTTGCCGTTCTTTTTTTGTCATTGAGTTTATTATTGCTTCAATCTTTTTGAATTCTTTTTCATCAACATCTGCTTCTTTCACACCAGGAAGCATACCCGCGAGTTTGGAGAGTGGCCCGAGTTTTTTCACTGCCTTCATTTGTTCCATAAAATCTTCAAGATTCAAATCACCCTTAGCAATCTTTTTCTGTAGTTTTGCCTGATCTACTTCTTTTTCTATTGTTTTTACTTTTTCTACAAGGCTTACTACATCTCCCATCCCCAGAATCCTTTGGGCAATTCTGTCCGGATAGAATTCCTCAAGCCCATCAATATTTTCACTTATACCAATGTAGTATAAAGGCACACCCGAAACCCTCGCAATTGACAATGCTGCTCCACCCCTTGCATCACCATCAAGTTTGGTAAGAATTACACCATCAAGTCCAACTTTTTCTTTAAATGTTTTTGCCTGATTTACCGCATCCTGTCCGGTCATACCGTCAGCTACGAGAATTTTGTAATCGGGTTTTACGGTGTTATTTATTTTTATCAACTCCTCAACAAGTTCCTCATCAATATGCAGTCTTCCTGCAGTATCAATTATAACAAGCCCATAATTCTGTTTTTCTGCAGTCTCTTTTGCGAGTTTTGCGGTCAGAACCGGGTCACCATCTTTTAATGGGAAAACGGGAATATTGTTTCTCTTCCCCAACTGGGTAAGCTGCTCAACTGCTGCTGGCCTTTTTGCATCTGCCGGAACAAGGAGCGGCTTTTTATTATTAAAACGATGCGCAATCTTTGCGGCAGTGGTTGTTTTCCCAACACCCTGCAATCCAAGAAGGCTTATTATTGTTGGACCGGTGTTTTTAAAATTGATATGCTGTGGCTTGCTTCCTAACAATTGGACAAGTTCATCAAATACGATTTTCATCACTAATTCGCCAGGATTCAATCTCTTATCAAGATTTTGATTCAATGACTTTTTCTGGATATTTTCAATAAACTCCTTCACAACCTGATAATGAACATCTGCTTCAAGGAGTGTAATGCGCAAATCCTTTAATATTAAATCTATTTCCGTGCGTGTGATACGACCATAGCCAAGAACTTTGCGTCGAAAAATTTGGAATCTATCGGTTAAATTCTGGAACACTTCAAATTCCTTATTGCCTTTTTGTAGTTTTTTGTTTTAAAAACACCTGCACCAGCAACGAGTATATCTGCACCTGCGCGGGCAACGATGGAGGCATTTTCTCCATTTATCCCCCCATCAACTTGTATCAAACAGCGTAAATGATTTTTATCAATAAATCTTCTTGCTTGCTCAATCTTTTTCAAAACCTCAGGAATGAATTTCTGACCGTAGAACCCGGGGTGCACGGTCATTATCAATAGGTAATCAAGTCTATCGATATATTTAAATATCTTTTGCAATGGGGTTTCAGGATTGATAGCAATGCCGGGATGGCATTTTTTCTTTTTCAAAAAATTTATACTCTCTTTAACATTACGCACTGTTTCTATATGGAATGAAATCCATTTTGTACCACACTCAATAAATCTTTCATAATATTTTTCGGGATTGACAATCATAAGGTGGGCATCAAGTTCAAGTTTTGTCATTTTGTTTATTGCTTCAACAATCATTGGACCAAAAGTAATGTTGGGAACGAATACCCCATCCATAATATCAAGGTGGATTAAATCTGCTCCTGCCTGTTCAATCATTTTTATTTCATGCTTTAACTTGGTAAAATCTGCAGCAATGATTGATGGTGCAATCTTCACTTCACCACCATTAAATTTATCGTATCACCTTTATTTACTAACTGGTCGGGCTGTGGATTCTGGACAATTATTGTGCCTTTATCTCCGGTTCCCTCCACTTCAGTGATAGAACCAATGACTAAATTTGCATTTTTTATAAGAACCTTTGCTGAATCAACTTTCAAACCGATTAAATTCGGTGCCTTTAGTAGAATCCCCTTGCTGAGGATGATTTTTATCGCATCGCCTTTTTTTACTTCGGTCTCGGGCTCAGGTATTGTCTGTATAATCTTACCTTCACCGATTGAGTCCGAAAATATCGTATCAATATCGCTGATTGAAAGTCCTAGGCGGTCAATTATCTGCTTAGCCTTAGTGAATTCTAATCCAGAGAGGGTAGGTATTACAATTTTTTCCGGACCAAGGCTTACTGAAAGATTGATTATCCTCCCTTTTTTAACTTTTGTATCGGGTAGTGGCTCTTGAATTATAATCCTACCTTGTTCAATTATCTGGTCATACCTTCTTTCCGTAACAACAGATTGGAGTCCAGCTTTTTTCAATATTATCGTTGCGGAATCTAATGGCAGATTGCAGACATTCGGAACAATAACTTCTTCGCCCTTGCGCACAAAAATTGGCATTAATAAAAAATTCGCCGTTAAAAGTCCGATGATGAAAAAAATAAGAATAATAATTAAATAACTAAGAAATCTCTTCATTGATCAAGGACAGTAGCAACAGTGAGATCTACTTTTGAACCCTTCCTTGCCTTTGTCCCGGCACGGGGATTCTGTGCCATCACAATTCCCACATCAAACTCTGTGCTCACTTCATAAGATACACTACCCACAACAAATCCTTTTTCTTCAATAATTCTCTTGGCAGTGGATAATGCCCTGCCAATGACCCTTGGAACCTCAATCATTTCAGCGCCACCACTCAAAACGATTGTTATGGCATCTCCTTTCTTTGCTTTAGAACCAGAGGATGGTAGAGTCGTTACTATTTTATCCTTCTCAACTGTAGAATTCTCTTCAGTCTTAATATCACCGATACGCAGACCGAGTTCATTTAGCCTTATAGTTGCTTCGCTCAAACCAAGACCTTTTAAGTCAGGAATTATCACACTACTTGATCCTTTGGAAATAAAGACCGTGATACTGGATTTGCTGCGAACGATGGAACCGGGTAAAGGAGTTTGTCTACAAATCTGATTATCGGCATACTTATCATTTTCTTCTTCTCCGCCTACTACGAGCAACAAACCGCGATTTTCAGCAATGACTCGTGCCTGTTCAGGTGTTGAACCAGTAAGGTCAGGAATAACAACTTCGCCTGATTTTCCAATCGGCAAAACAAAAAAGAATAATACACAGACCACAATGGAAGTTATCAGAGAAACAAGAAAAGAAACCAAGAAAATCTTTGTTCCATTGTAATACATAATTCTCCTCTCTTTCTTTCAACGATATAAACGGAGAGGGCGGGATTTGAACCCGCGTTCCGCCTTTCGGCGGAAACACGATTTCCAGTCGTGCTCCTTGGGCCACTCGGACACCTCTCCATAAAGATAGTTTATAGGTATATGGTTTGGACGCTGGTTAAATTTTATCAATTTTGTTTTTCTTCCTTTTTATCCTTTTCTTCTTCTGAACTTTCTATATCGTGCAAGCCTTTTTTGAATTCTTTGACACCCTTACCCAGACTCCGTGCGAGTTCAGGAATTTTTCGGGCACCGAAAAGTAGAAGCACAATCAGTAAAATCAGCAGAATCTCCTGCCAGCCTAAGTTCATTAAAGCCTCCTTGAATTAAGTATATAGAAAATCAATATATTGTCAAGACATTAACCGTTTTATTATCTTCATTAGTTGAAAAGTATTACTCACTCCTTAACTCCATGGTAAACCAATAAATAAGGTAAATCCAATGTTTGCTTTACATTTACTTTTGATGCAAATCGAAATAATTGACTGAAATCAAAAAATGGATATAATTTATTTAAAGTGAGAAAGATGGTTTGTTGGTTAAGGTTGGGAAGTGGGAAGCCCATCCCCCTTATGCGCCTGTAGCTCAACAGGATAGAGCAACGGATTTCTAATCCGTAGGTTGGGTGTTCGATTCACCCCAGGCGCGTGCCAATTTTGCTGACAGCCATCAAGCGCAGCGCAGATGGATGTCATTGCAAAATTGAGCATCCCGAATGTAATGAGGGATGCCAATGACTGTGGTTGTAGGGTTGAGCATCCCGAATGTAATGAGGGATGCCTTGCCTCGCTAGCTCAATTGGCAGAGCAGCGGATTCTTAATCCGCGGGTTGCAGGTTCGAGTCCTGCGCGGGGTATTGGTGGGTATAGCTCAATGGTAGAGCACTGGACTGTGGCTCCAGGCGTTGCGGGTTCAAGTCCCGTTACCCACCTTCACCCTATCCATCTCCCAAACATGGGAGAGGAAGGGTGATGGGTTTACTTATGGTGTGCATAGTATTCACGAATTAAGTTTTGCAAATATTCCTGTCTTTTGAAATATAGTTTTTTTACTTTTCTCTTTTTATGCCTTGCTAATGCATAATGGGCAATGATTGGGAAACCAACAGTCGCATCAAGATAGCATACCACTGCATCGGGTAATCTCGTCGGGTCAACTTTTCCCCAGGATACTGCTTCATGTGGTGTGGCACCTGATAATCCACCGGTATCAGGTCTCGCATCAGTAATCTGGAAGAAATAGTCATGACCGACTTCTTTTATTCTTAGGACTTCTTGAATCTGCGGTTCAGTCTGTAGCAAGAAATTTTTTGGACTTCCACCACCTATCAAAAGTGCGGCAGATTTTCCACCCTGCCTTTTTGCCGCAAGGACTATCGCGGTTGTCTCATTAACATCTATTGATGGATTTATACGCAATTGCCCCCCAATAATTTCTTCTTCAGCGATATTCATCCCTAAGGTTGAATCTCCAGGAGAACTTGTATAAAGTGGAATACCAAGTCTGTAAGCACACGCAAGAACTGATGCATCTTTATTGCCGGTTTTGTCTTCCCATTCAGCCGCATATTTTCCCAGTAAATGATGGAATTCAGCAGTCCCCATCTCTTTTTGAAATTCGGGTTGTTTAAGAATCTTTCTTAAAATTTCATCCGTTGCCATCAGACAATCACTATAACCTAATAAAATATCATAAATGCGAACCACATCATTCTTCCTCAAATCTGCATCATCAACAAGCGGTGTGCCAACGTGTAATGGAAAATTAAAAGCGAAGTGTAAATCATGATACAAATTTGCACCGGTTGAAACGACCCAGTCAATAAAACCTGCCTTCATCAATGGAACAATAACAGATTTTCCCAATCCTGCGGGAATCAATGCACCGGCTAAACTCATTCCAACTGTCACATCCGGCTCCAGCATCTTTTCTACAAATAATCTGCACCCTTCACGAAGTCGGGCTGAATTATAAGCAAGGAATACATTTTCAATTATATCTTCAAGTTTTTGTTTGCCGGTCAATGCCGGCGGAAAAATCCTCGGACCTGATAAATATCTTTTCTTGTGTGGATATTTTTTCTTTTTTAACCAATCGGGTGTTTCATCAATATCCTTTTTTACTCTATGCATTCTTTTCATAAAACCTCCTATGGGATTATTACCACCTTTGCAGGTGGAAGTCCATTAAAATTTGTGGCGGTTGCCCAGGAATAGGCACCAATATTTTCAACATATACAATATCTCCGATATCAAGCTCAGGAAGTTCTTCACTCGTTGATATTATGTCAAATGAATCACAGGTAGGGCCAGCGAGGGTTGTAATCTGGGTGACACCTTTTTTTAGAACTTTATATTGATACTTACAATGGTCATAAACAAGGCCTGAGAGCGAACCATAAACACCATCATCAAGATAATACCAGTGTTTGTTGTTTCTGATTGATTTACCTATGACCTTCATCACCAGAATACCTGCGGGACCACACAAAACCCTTCCCGGTTCAGCAATGATTTTTATATTATCCGGGAATAGACGATTGAGTTCTTTATTTATACTACCTGCGGTCTGGGCAAAAAGGTCTTTTTCATAATCAAAATGTTTGATCGGAAATCCACCACCAATGTCAAGGATTTCAAGCGGAATCTGTTTGAGCTGGGCATCTTTGAAAATAATTGATGCAATCTCTAAGGCATCAAGATAGTTTTCTATATGTATATTTTGAGAACCCACATGAAAACTAACGCCAGCGGGTTTCAATCCCAGTCTTATTGCTTTGATCAAAAACGGTATTGCATCGGGCGGTTCAGCACCGAATTTTAGTGATAGTTCTACCATGGAACCAACATTGGGGACTTTTATTCTTACCAGTACCTTCGCCCCTGGTGCATATTTTGCAATCTTATTTAATTCATATTCAGAATCAAATGTCATTAGATTAATCTTATTATTTGCGGCAAACTTTAATGCCTCAGGGGTCTTAACAGTATTGGCAAAGACCATTCTATCCGGACTCACACCCATATCAAGCAATGTCTTCATTTCCTGGACTGATGCCACATCAAAGCCAGTTCCTGCATCAGCAAAGGTCTTTAAGATAAAGGGATGGGAATTTGACTTGACTGCATAGAATGGTTTTACCCTCGGCAAGAGCATCTGGAATCTCTTTAATTGCCCGAGAAGTTTGCTCTTGCTGATCAGAAAAAGTGGTGTATTGTGCTTACGCACAAGACCTTCAATGAGTTTTTTTATATTATTTGCAGATTTTGTCTTCACCTTACTCCTTTTCTATTGAGCAATTAAATCTTGTTCAAATGAATTTAAATCTCCGTCAATCTTCCAGATCCTCAATTTCATTTCCGAGAAATTTTTTAATGACTCATAAATATCCTCATCAATACTTTTTAAATCTTCTTTTGTAATCGTAATTGGCTCGTGAGCAAGATTTATTCTTTTAATAGATATTCCTGAAAATCTGGATAGTAATCTGGGTGTGAGTATGATGAGTTCAACCGTTGTAAATCCTGATGCAAGGCGCGTGATCTTCAACGGATAAAAAAGTTTTTCAGTAGAAAATCTATACTGAATGGGCTCAAGGGTATTCTGTTCTTTATTGAGATTGATTATATCAAAGACAAACCAGACAAAACCTCCATTTATATATTCTTCAATCAATTCCTTATGGGCTTGGGAAATTATTTCTCCTTCAAATCCGAGCGATGCGATATATTTCTTCACCCACTCTACAAAGCCATTTACTTCTTTAAGATGGACAACCGAAATATCATGGGCGCCGATTTTCTCGTGAAATGTTATCTCTGCGGGTGGTGGAATTGTTCCTTCTGATAATCTACCGCCATTCTTTTTCTTGCTGATATAGATTCTTTGATTTATAAGATTCGTTGCCCTGCGGAATGTTTCAATATCACCTTTTTTTACCTGTGGTTCTGATGGCAGAGGCAGGACTTCCAGAACCATCGTGGAATCAGATGCACTCAAATCAGTAGATAACAGAAGAATCTCTTCTTCTCCATTCCAGGCAATGATTGCCCTTTGATTGGGTTCAAATATTGCGATATCAGGATTAAATGGAATCAACCCGCGGTCAGCAAAAATCATTGATAATAAAAGAATTTCTGTCAGAAAAAAATTTTTAAACATAAATTGATTATAACAATTATTCTAAAAAAATCAATAGGAAAGATTTTCACTATTGACAGAGCAAATTACAATATTATAGTTTGTAATGGCAGAGTAAGTAGGAATATAAAAAAAAATTAAACTGTAGAAAAGAGTTAACTATGAAACATTGGGCCAAAATGAAGATTTCACAAAAATTTCACAAATTAAAAATATAATGAAATAAAGGATGTTTATTATGAAAAGAATTTTTATAGTTGCAATAATATCCCCACTCCTGATTTATTCTTACTGGGATATTCGGTACAACACAATTGCCCAATGGGAGGTAGCAATATCCAATTATGGCAAGTTCGGGCAGTCTAAGGCCGGAAACACAGGTGCTTTCTGGCCCAGAAATTCAGGACATAATTATATCTTTGGTGCTGGAATCTGGATTGGTGCGATTGCACCCAATGGAGATACATTGGTTACTATTGGTTATGATCCGTCAGGGGGAGTGTCTGAATTTACACCCGGTATTCCATATTCAAGTTATATCGATCCTCGGTGGAAAGTATATTTTTCCTTTGATAATGATTATCCATTTACTTCTGTTTCAATGGAAGATGGCTATGCAGTCTTTCATGACTTTGACCCGACTCAGCATATACCCAATGATACAAGACCGATTGGTAGTACTGTCACTCTAAAGACCTTTGTCTGGCCCAAAGATTGGGCAAATGATATTCTGTTTTTTAAATATATTATCAAGAATGATACAAATTATACAATTAACAATATATATGCAGGAATCTGTATGGACTATGATATTGGAGATGAAGTTGGACCGGCTGCCAATGACCGTGGGGGCATAGACTTACCAAGAAAATTGTTTTTCGGCTGGCAGGAACAACCAGAACCTGGCTGGGACTCAAGAGGGATGATTGGCTTCAAATTACTTTCCCCTTATTCCCTTTCTTGTTTCAAAAGGTTGACACTAAACTTTGCGCCTAATATAGATTGGCAAAGGTATATGGTAATGGCTGGGTATAATTTCCAGAATGGCAATTATGAGCCATTTGATACCGTGTGGTTCCCACCCGATGACCAAAGGATTTTGATGTCAGCAGGTGTCTGGAATCTACCTCCCGGTGATAGCATTATTCTTGACTGGGCATTGATTGCGAGTCATGATTCAGTGCCACCGAGCCCCGAGATGGAATATAAGGCAGATAAGGCACAAACACTCTTTGAAACACCTCTGCATAATGTCACCGTAGTGAATCCCAATGGTGGTGAAGTCGTCTCGGGTATCTATCAAATTAATTATACGGCAAATTCTTCAACCAATAATCCCCTTCTTGTTGATATTTTCTTTAAATCAGAACACGGACTTGATACCATTGCATTGAACCAACCAAATTCCGGAAACTTTTTCTGGCATACCGATTCATGTTTAGATTGTGTTTTAGGGAAAATATTGATTATGGTTTATGATACAATCACTTTCGGATTTGATGGCTCTAATAATTATTTTATAATCAACAATCCGGGTAATGCTCCACCATATTTTAAGGTTTATTCACCAAAAAATTATCATTCTTCTTATACCGTTGATACGCTTGCTCGTGAGCTTGATATTAACTGGTTTGCGCGCGACCCGGAATTCCAGGACTCACTTTACATCAATATCTATTTCAAGAGCCAGTATGATACAAGTTTTGTTTCTATTGCCTTAAATGAGCCAAATGATAGCCATTTTATCTGGAATACCCTATCCTATCGTAATGGTTCAGGATTACTGGTTGTTGAGACACATGATGAAGAATTTACCGTTGCGGAGACTATTCCTGTATATCTTAAAAATCAAATCTCGGGTGGACCGATAAATCAAATCAGTGGGATAAATAATATTGTTAATCTTGCCTGTTTGGTTCATCAGCCTGAAAACCTCACCGGGCATAATTACGAACTTGAGTTCCTGCAATATCAAAGGATAAAAGAAGGAACCTACCTACACTATCCAGAATATATCTATAAACTTACGGATTTGAATACCGGTCAGGTTGTCCTTGATACCTATTCGTTAAAAAATGCCTATTTCCGATATTATTATTTCAATGATTACTCTCCAATTGTTGATGGTTTTTCAATAAGGGCATTTACACCCAGCCCAAATGTAATAAGGCAGACAAATTTCCATAATGATTCAGTAAGGGTTGTAGTTGGAAGTTATCCTGAGGATTCTATTTATCTCTACGGTACCAGTAATTATACCTGGTGGGCATATCGTGGTTCTACCTTACAACTTGACTGGGTTATTAAGCCTTGTGGTGGATTGACACTACTGGTTACGGACTTAAATTACAACGATACAATCCCATATAAACCATATAATCGTTATGGTTTAAATCCGGATAGTGCCTATGGCTGGTGTTTCGTTCGTTTTCTACCTACCAATTCACCACCGTCTGATACCTTTCGTCCAGGATACGACAATGTTATTATGTTATGTGGTGAAGTGATTAGACTTAGGGCACACGGGACATTTCCCCAGGTGGGTGAGCGCTGGATTGTCTATCCTTCCCAGTATTCGCCCCCGATAAAAGGAAATATTTATAGATTCGCGCCGATAAATTATGTAGCAGAGATAAAATCTCCATTGAAATCAATAAGTTTTAATATCTTTCCTGTGCCGAGTAAAAATAATTTAACTATTACCTACTCATTATCTAAGGCACAAAAAATAAGTCTTATTGTTTATGATGTCGTGGGTCGGCAGGTGAAGAGATTAAGGGATGGTATTGAAAAGAGTGGTGATTACAAAATCTTCTGGAATGGATTTGATGATAACAATCGCAAAGTTTCATCAGGTGTCTATTTCTGCAGATTTGAAACCGAGGGTTATTCTAAGACAAAGAAGTTTATTATAATGCGATAAAGTCGCTTTACCAGAAGATACAACCCTTTATTTTCTTCTTTCCTTCTTTTATCAGTTCTTCTTTTTTCTCCTTTATCTCCTGCTCTGCCTTCTTTCTTAATGAATCAAGCACTGCACCGCGGTTGAGGAATTCTTTGTATTTATCTGCAAATGCCTGGATTTCTTCAATGGGCAGTTTATCAACAATGGGTTTTAATTCTCCCTTGCCAATCTTTGCCTTGAAGTCTTTATCAAGCAATATTTCTTTTGCCCCTTCAACTAAACTTTTCACCTTTATCTTTCCGGCAAAAACACTGAATGAACTCTTCCCTTCTTTATCAACACTGGTCTTGAATATCGTTCCCCTTATATATGCCTGTGCTGCATCGGTCTTTACAACAACCTCATCCCCTTTATTTAATTTTGCGACCTTGGTAATTACTTCACCAATTGAAGCGAATATCCGCTGGTAAAATTTCTTGTCTACTTTTTCTTTCTTCTCAATCTTTATACTTGAATTCGGTTCAATTCTGACCAGAGAATAATCAGAGAATTGTATCTCACAAACTGACTCGCTGTAAGTTGTAATAATATCATTTACATACAACTGGGCATTTAGAACCCCGGTATATTTCTTGCCACCCCTTTCCACAATTACATTGCCAACAAGGTATGTTATCTTTGCTGGCACTTCTGCTGAAATCAATGATAAAAATAAAATTCCTGCAATGATATTCATTTTTCCTCCTTTTTAGCGAATCCTACCTTAACTGCAACTTTTTTTGTGTAATGCTGAACCTGTAAAATTATCAAAGGGAGTCCAATTAATAGTGCGTATACAAACACAAAATATGAATCATATCCAAATGCCATTGAGAATATTATGAACCCAATACTTATATAAAATTTTAGAACTGTCTGCCTATCTTTTTCAACCATTCGGAAGTTCTTTTCTCTTAAATATATTCCATAACACAAAAGTATTATTCCAATTATGGGTAAGACCGGACTGTTTAAAATTTTATACCTATGCCACCAAACAATTGTGATAATACCGAAAACAAAGGAAGAATAGAAGAATAGTGCAAACAATCCGCGCAATAGATAATTATGGGCTTCGTTCGGAATGTAAGTCGGCTGGAAAAAAAGATTTTTCTGGTAATATTCTTTGCAGAGCCAGATGACAAGAAACATTGTATATAAATAAGAGAAAAACCAGTTTTCATAAGGACTCAGACAGTTATAAAAGAACAGCGCAGAGTAAAGCAGAATAAATATATCCCAGAGAAGTCTTTTATAATTGATTTTCATTTTTTAATAGAATATCAAGTCAAAAAGATAATCACCTTCAGGGTCAGGCATAAGAACAATATTCTGTTTAGTGATTTTGCCAATAACCGCATATATCTTATCATTCAGAATCTTATTAACCTCAGATTTACTCAATTCCTTAACCTTGAATTTTGTATCACAATTGACCTTATCCATAAATTCAGCAACAGTGAGCGAATCTTTTAATAGATTATCTTTTATCATATTTACAGGGTAAATCATCAGATTAGTGTTGTATTTCTGTTTAATTTTATTAAATATGAATTCGCTTATCGGCTGATTTGCAGTAAATATTTTAGTCTGGAGTGTTTTTAATAATAATTGTTGGAAGTTATTTATCGTATTCAATAGTGTAGTATCAGGACTTATCTTTATCTTTTTTACTATTGTATCCTGCAGAGTTCTTTCCCGAATAATAAAATCAATCGCGATCGGAGGCGAGCTCAATAATTTCTTATCCACAATCCATAGTACATCACTCCGCTCTTTTACCGTTGCAAGTTTTACCTGGTCTGAAATACCCAGAGAATCACGATATTTGGTAAATATTGCAAACCTAATTCCTTCATAATTTTTAAATCCATAACCGAGGTCAACAGGAATTGATAAGAATTTTGTTCCATAAACTGGCTGATTGGTAATAAGAAAATCAAGCGGGATTTCGTCAAGGATATTATAAAATCCTAATCGCTGAAATATCCGGGACATAAATGGAGTTGCAAAATTGAGATAGCCGACCTTAATACCCTCAAAGTTTTTGGCACCACAGAGATAGGGCTCAGGATTGTTGATATCATCAATGAGTGAGGATAGATACACAACTTCAATCTTTGTTGTTTTTACGCTTACCCTTTTTGGGCAATTGAGGAATATTAAACATATAAAAATAAATATAAAAATTTTCTTTTCAGAACAAAATAGTTTCATAACTTATTATAACTATTGCTCAATCAATGTCAATATCTGAAGCAGGGTGTGAGAGAAATTCCTGAACATATTCAAGGGCTGGTTCATAGTCTTTTTCATCAACTAAAACTTCACCCCAGCCACCTTCTAATATTTTGGGTAGACCATCAAGCCAGGTCGTTTCAAATCTCCGTATTAATGCATCAATGTTATGTCCCTTTAACATTTCTTTTATTGTTATTGCACCAAATTCATCCTGGGCAAGATAAACACGTTTCAGCAAAAATTCTCCTTTTTAATCAAGGATATCTCCCCATATCATTTTATATATCATCTGGCGTGCTAATGTAAGCCTTACATAATCCCTGGTCTCACCGAAGGGAATCAATTCGATGAATTCATCAAGTTCTGCATTGGAATTCTTTCTGAGCCATCTCTTTAAATTTAGTGGGCCAGCATTATAGGCAGAAAGGGCAAGCGGTACTGAATTAAATTCATTTACCATCTTTTTGAAATAATAGGTTCCAAATTTTATTGAGATGTATGGGTCATAAAGTGAGTAATCGATCAACCCGAGCTCACCGGCAATCAGCCTTCCAGTGTTAGGAATTATCTGCATTAATCCCCTTGCATCAGCACGACTTCGGGCACCGGGGTCAAACATACTCTCCTGCCAGATGATTGCAAGGGTGAGCCATACATCATTACTGTTTTCTTTAATTGAAAATAAATACCGTGCAGGATATAGCAATCTCAAGAATTCCAAAGGATAAATTTTTGAATCTATATTATTTTCAAATCTTTTTTTCAATTCAAGAGAGAATTTTATTGAACCATAATCATAACCATATTCAGCACATAATCTGCTAAGATAAATCAAATCAGCAAAAGATCTATCTTCTATTGACTCAAGTTCAGCGAGAGCATACTTTTTTTCACCAATAGAGAAATATCTGATTGCCCTTTTGATATGTAAAGAATCTTTCTGGTCAAAGGTCGTGATTGTATCACCAAGTCGTCCAAGCCAGTTGACAATAGATGTAGTATCTAAGGGAACAGCATCTTTAATTTTTATTAATGTATAATAAGAAAGTGGATAATTCTGGATTAAGAAATTTCGTAAACTATCTGTGGCTTTGTCCAATCTCTCTCTTATTTTAATCTGCCAGTATATAAAATCTGGTTCCTTATAATTTGAAAATATCTCAAGTGCTCGGTCTAACTTTCCAATTCTAAAAAGTTGAAATCCGGCACGAAAATTCGTTGTTTTTTCTTTAACTTTTACAAATGTTTCAACTGCACCGAGCGTATCACCCATATCTTCCATTAAAAACGCCTTCCGTTTCAATGCCCTTGTCGCATATTTAGAATTTTTATATTGATTTATTAATGAATCGTAAATGATTATTGCAGAGCGGTAATCCTGACGATTTTCATAAATCAACGCGCGGTAATAATATGCCTCCATACGACTGCTTTTGCGAAAATAGCTCAGTGCGCTATTATATTGTTGCTGGTCATAAGCAATTTTACCAAGATAATAATTTACATCACTGTCTTTTACTGCTTTAGTTAGAAACTTTGTTGCCAGTGGATAATCATTATGGATGAATGCGACTTTGCCAAATAATTTATATTCATTATTATTCTGTGGTTTCAAAACTGTTATACAATACTTTGCACCTGGAGATGAAGGATTATTTATGATTAAATCAAAGGCAAGTTTTTTAAAATTAACTTTATCTTTTTCGCGCTCATATAATTTAAGAAACAGAAATTTACGTGCAGCCGATTCTTTTATTTTAGGCAATTCTTTTTTTATCAAAGAGATATCTGCAGTACTCAGTAAGAGGTCAAAAAGTAAGTTTTGATACTCCGAAGATAGAGCAGGACTTATTGAATCAATCTTAAGGGCGATATTCAGGGCATTCTGAAAGTCATTCAATTTATAATAACAGCGGGATAAATAAATCAGTCTATATTCATTCGGGTCAGAAACTTGAGATAAATATTCTATTGCCTCACTGTATCTTTCAAGGTTGTATAATGCAATTCCTTTTAATAGTGTGTCATCGGTGAGGTTGATAACCTTCTCCCAATTTTTTTGATTGAGATAGACCCGCAGGCAGAGACTTTTTAACAAAGAATCACTTTCTACTTCATTATCATTTTGCAGACTATCTAATAAAGCAGATGCCCTTGAATATTCTCTTTGTTCAAGATAAATATTCAAAAGGATTTTTATTTTATCAATTCTGTATTGGGAAGAATGAACTTTTTTTAAGAGTTCAAAAGAATATAGAGGCTTCTCCTTTATATTATGTTCTGCTTCTATAAGTAATTCTTTTTCGGGAATTCGCTCAATAATTATTTCTTTGGTTCCCGGACTCGGGCAGGAAATAATTGTTAATAGAAATACTAATAAATAATGGACGCTTTTTAAATGCTTAAAAATCAAAAATCTCTTGTTGACTGAAAAAGAAATTTATTTCACGTTGAGGGTCCTCATCAGGTGCTGATGCATGCACAACATTTTCACCAACTGATGTACCATAGAGATTTCTGATTGTCCCGGGTGCAGCCTTTTTTGGATCTGTAGCACCAACGACTTCGCGCAGTTTTTTGGGTGCATCAGGATATTTCAAACAGGCAACGACGACGGGCCCTGATGAAATGAAATCCACAAGCCAGTTATAAAAATCTTTACCCTTATGTATCTCATAGAATCTTCCGCCCTGTTCTTTTGTCAGCCATACCATCTTCATCGCCACAATCTTGAATCCAGCATCCATAATATGTTTTAATATATTACCAATCAAATTTCTTTTTACTGCATCTGGTTTTATGATTAATAATGTTTTATCCATAACTTAAGTATATAAAAAATTTTGTTAATGTCAATTATTTTAATGTATGAACTAAATGATTTTTAATATTCCGGGATGTTCTTTTGTTATGCGACCAATATCTCTGACTGATCTTTGATATT
Organism: candidate division WOR-3 bacterium; assembly: GCA_039802005.1. Lineage (NCBI taxonomy): Bacteria > Pseudomonadati > Caldifarciminota > Caldifarciminota bacterium. Next base: position 18,337 of record JBDRVV010000022.1, on the reverse strand, counting down.
TTTCAATAAATAAATTAACTTTTTCCTCAGGCATAACAATTGCCAGACCGCCTGAGGTCTCAGAACCAAAAACCAAATTGCCAATCTCCGTGCTTATATTCCCTTTCACAACCCGGTCTGAAAAAGATTTAATATTCATTGTGATACCGGGTTCAACAATACCACTCTTTAAAATTTCAATAGCCCCGGGATAAACGGGTATTTTGGATGCATACAGCTCAATACCGGCATTGCTCGCCTCAGCCATTTCCACTAAATGCCCAACAAGTCCATAACCAGTTATATCAGTCGCGGCATCAACACCAACTTCCTGCATTACCTGTGATGCATTTTTATTAAGAGTGGTCATTCCTTCAAAAACGGGCTTCAGATCTATTCCCTCTGCTTTATCAAGAAGGGTTGCTTGGATAATCGTGCCCACGCCGATTGGCTTGGTAAGAAGGATTACGTCGCCTGGTTTCGCATTTGCATTCGTGACAATCTTCTGGGGATTGATATAACCGATGACCGAAAGTCCATACATTATCCCTTCAGAATTAAAAGTATGGCCACCGCAGATAGTCACACCGGCCTCCTTTGCCTTTGTTTGACCACCCCTTAAGATTTCACCGAGTATCTCGGGGTCGCCATTACCCGGGAATCCAACGATATTGAGCGCCAGTTTTGGCTCACCGCCCATTGCGTAGATATCTGAGATACAATTCGTTGCTGCAACCATCCCGAAGAGATATGGGTCGTCTACGACTGGAGCAAGAACATCAACCGTATAAACGAGTGCAAAATTATCACTTATTTTATAGACACCCGCATCATCAGCTGTATTCAACCCAACGAGTAAATTAGGGTCTACAATTCCCGGTAAATGTGAAAGTGCTTTCGCTAACTGCGCCTTAGAAATCTTGCTTGCTCAACCCGCACACTTGATGAAGGATAATAATCCTTTCGGCATCGCAATCACCCCCTTTCGTTTTCATATTATACACATTTAGTATTTTAAGTCAAGAAAAAACAAATCAATTATTTGAAAGCGATTATATAGTGATGGCAAGTAATAAAGAAAGGACCCACAGATACAACAATTGACTTTTGAAGATTTTGGAGTATACTTTTTCATATGTTGGATTTGAAATTATTAAGAGAAAATCCAGAAATAATCAGACAGGCGTTACAGAATCGTGGCATAGAATTCAATCTTGATGAATTACTTGAGATAGATAAAAACAGAAGGGCAATAATTACTGAAATTGATAATTCAAGAAAAGAGCGGAATAGATTATCTGAAGAAGTGGGAAGATTAAAGAGAGAGAAAAAAGATGCCTCCGAATTAATGGAAAAGGCACGGGTCATTGGTGATAAGATAAAAGAAATGGAAGAAGAACTAAAACAAATAGAGAAGAAATTTGATGAATTGATGTTATTACTTCCCAATATCCCCCATCCCAGTGTGCCTGCAGGAAAAACAGGTGCCGATAATAAATTTGTCAGGGGTTTAAAAGAACCTCCACAATACAAATTTAAACCACTCCCCCATTGGGAGATATGTGAGGCTCTTGATATCCTTGATATAAAAAGGGCACCGAAACTTGCTGGTTCAAGATTTATACTATATAAAGGTATGGGTGCAAGATTAGAACGGGCATTGATAAATTTCTTTCTTGATTTACATACAAAAAAACATGGGTATAAAGAGATATTTCCGCCGATTCTCAATAACCCTGATTGTTTTTATGGAACCGGGCAATTGCCAAAATTAGAATCGGAAATGTATAAGTGCAAGGACGATGAATTTTATCTTATTCCTACGGCTGAGGTCCCCTTAACAAATATGCATCGTGAAGAGATTATCTTAGAAAAAGAACTTCCTATATGTTATGCTGCATACACACCTTGTTTCCGGCGTGAGGCAGGTTCTTATGGTAAAGAGGTTCGTGGAATAACCCGTGTTCATCAATTCAACAAAGTGGAACTTGTTAAATATACTACACCGGAAACCGGATATGAAGAATTCGAGAAATTATTGAATGATGCTGAAGAAGTCGTAAAACTTCTTAATTTACCCTACCGGATTTTGCTTTTGTGCACCGGTGATATGACCTTTGCTTCTGCCAAAACCTATGATATTGAAGTATACGCACCAGGGATGGGTGAATGGCTTGAGGTTTCTTCGGTCAGTTGTTATGAACAGTATCAGGCAAGAAGGGCGATGATAAGATATCGTAAATCAACAGGTGGTGTTGATTATGTATATACAATAAATGGTTCAGGACTCGCAACACCAAGAACATTTATTGGAATTGTAGAAAATTATCAGACTGAAGATGGGAGGATAAAAATTCCTGATGTCTTAAAACCCTATATGGATGGGGTTGAGTACATTGAATAAAGACTATTAGTTAAAACTTTTTCTTAGATACTCTAATATAATTTTCATATCATCAGGCAATGGGGCAGAGAAGTGTAGGATTTGTTTTGTGCGCGGATGCTTGAATTCTAATTCGGATGCATGTAATGCCTGTCGGTCAATCAATTTTAATATTTCTTGAAAGTTTGATAAGTATACAGACTTTTTTATAACACCTGGGTTTCTACCACCATAATCTTTATCGCCGATTACCGGACAACCGATATAATTTAAATGGACGCGAATCTGATGTGTCCTGCCGGTGATGAGCCAGACCTTCAAATAACTTGCAATTGGAAATTTCTCTAAAACAAGATATTTTGTTGTTGCCAATTTGCTTGAAAGTGGTGTCACGGTCATCTTTGTTCTCATCACAGCGCTCCTGCCGATGGGTGCTTCTATTATACCTTCATTCATTCCAGGAAAATTCCAGCATAAAACATCATATTTTTTTTGTATCTCCCGGCGTGCAATTGCCTTTCCCAGAGTGCTTAATGCCTCATCAGTCTTGGCAAAGATAATAAGCCCGGTTGTATCTTTATCAAGACGATGCAGGACGCCGGGTCTCACTTCATCAGTCAAACTGGGAAGTCTTCCACAGTGATGTAATAATGCGTTGACCATTGTGTGCTCAAAATGTCCCCTTGCCGGATGGACGATTATACCCTTTGGCTTATTTACGATGATGATATCGTCGTCTTCGTATATAATATCAAGCGGAATATTTTCTGGTTTAATCTCCGGCGATGTTTGCAATTCAAATATTGCATAAATTTCGTCTCCTTCTTTTACCCGATACGAGCATTTTACAGGTTTATTATTGACCAAAACTTTTTTCTGCTTTATTAGTTTTTGTATAAGACTTCTTGATAAACCTATCCCTGAAATATAAAGATACTGGTCAAGTCTTGTCCCCCATTGTTTCTCTGATACCTTGCGCCTGAATTCCTGCTGGATTGTTGGCATATATTATCCAGAAATAACCTTCTTCTCCATTTCAATAATCTGTTTTATTCCTGCCTTTGCAATCTCCAGCAATTTATCAAGTTCTTGTTTTGTCATTGGAATCTTTTCTGCCGTAGCACCGAATTCAATTATCTTCTCACGCCCGGTCATCACGAGATTCATATCAACCTCGGCATTGGAATCTTCCTCATAACAAAGGTCAAGGAGTATTTCACCATTGACGATACCAGCACTTATTGCACCGACGAAATCAAGAATAGGAAATTGCGAGAATTCTTTATTTACCCAGAGTTTCTTCACCGCACTGTATAATGCCAGAAATGCACCATTTACTGCTGCGGTCCTTGTGCCACCATCGGCTTGAAGAACATCACAGTCAATTATAAAGGTCCGCTCTCCAACAACTGAAAGATCAAAAATAGGTCTGAGTGCCCTGCCAATGAATCTTCTTATTTCCTGGGTTCTACCGGTTAGCTTTCCAGTATTTGCTTCACGCTGGGTCCGCTCTTTTGTAGACGCGGGAAGGAGTGAGTATTCTGCGGTCAGCCAGCCCTGCCCTTTTCCTATAAGAAATGGGGGGACACGATTTTCAATTGTAACCGCACACAATACTACAGTTTTACCAAGTTTGAAAAGACACGAACCAGCGGGATAATCAAGATAATCAAGTTGAATCTCTATTTTTCTTAATTGGTCATTTTGTCTTCCATCAATCCTCATAAGCCTCCTTTATGTTGAACTCAATCCAGCCCGAAAATAATTTTTCAAAGGCTCACCCAAAAACCTCTCGGCAATCTCTTTAAAGTTCATTGAGAAGTCAGTTAAATATACAGTGATATTACCTTCACCTGAAGGATTTAATAAATTTTTTTCAGCAAGTAAAGAACCAAGTTCCCTGCTTAATTCCTGTGATGCGTCAACATAATTTATATCACCTAAAATTCTTTTTATCACATTTAACAATAATGGAAAGTGTGTACAGCCAAGTAGTAAGGTATCAATGCGATCTTTTTTTAGTGGTTCAAGATATTCCCGGGCGATCATTTCTGTAACTGGATGGTCTATAAATCCCTCTTCTACGAGAGGAACGAATAAAGGACAGGGTCTACCAATAACCTCAATATCGGTTGACAACTCCTGAAATGCCTTTTCATAAGCACCGCTCTGAATGGTTAATGTTGTTCCAATGACACCAATCTTTTTATTTTTCGTCAATTCAAGTGCCCTTTTTGCACCGGGTTTTACAACTCCAATAATCGGAATATTAAACTCTCTCTGGAGTACCTCAAGGGCAACTGAGGTAGAAGAATAACAGGCAATAACGATAAATTTTACACCCCGCGCCAGCAGGAATTTTGTATTTTCGCGTGAGAATTGTATAATTGCATCAAATGACTTTGTGCCATAAGGAAGGCGAGCAGTATCACCGAGATAAATTATATCTTCTTTCGGAAGTGTTTTTCTAATTTCTCTAACCACGGTGAGTCCGCCTATCCCTGAATCAAATACACCAATTGGAGAGTTATTCAATGGTTTAGCCTCCTTTCATATCTTGTGATAAAATCCTTTAATCCACAAAATACTGCATAGGCAATTTTTTGTTTAAATTCTTTCTGTCTCAATAGTTTTTCTTCTTCTGGATTAGAGATGAATGCACATTCAACCAATACTGCAGGCATAAATGCACCCCTTAAAACATAAAAACCTGCTTGATTTACCCCTCGTGCTGGAATATTGAGGAGTTTTTCTGCACTTGTTTGTATTGCCTCAGCAAGATTATTTGATTCCTCAAGAAATAAACTCTGGGCAAGGTCATAGAGAATAAAATTTATATCACCTGAAATTTTCATTTCTTCATCGAACATCAAAGAGGCATTCTCCATTGCAGCAACCGCGCGTTCCTCATTGGTTCTTGCCTCCGAAAGAAAATAAGTTTCAAATCCACGTGCCTGCCTGCTCTTTGGTGAGGCATTGCAATGGATGCTCACAAAGATATCTGCCGCATTTCTGTTGGCAAAACTCGTCCTTGCCTTTAAAGATAAATATTGATCCTTATCCCTTGTCAATAAAACTTTAACTTTTAAACTATCTTCAATAAATTTTTTCAATATCTTTGAAATATCAAGGTTCGCATCCTTCTCGTACAAACCATTCTTTCCAACTGCCCCAGGATCAATTCCACCATGCCCAGGGTCAAGAACAATTAATTCCACCCTTTTTGCAACCTTTTTATAAAAAACAATCTCGTTTTCCCTTTCCAGACAGGCATTTATATCTACTAAATCCAATTCTATTCTGGTGTATGTCTTAAATGGCTGTAGATTTAAAGATTTAATCGCACCTTTTGGTTTTAATTTTGTCTTTTCTTTATATTCTCCGTCAAGTTCAATAATCGTCTGTTGGGGTGAAAACTGGACATCAAATTCCACAGGTGTTTTCCAGTAAAATTTTAGAATTGTGGAATCACCTCGGGTGATTAGTTCAATTTTATCAATCAATGGGATTTCTTCTATTTTTTTCAAAAAAATTAGTTTTTTAAGTTTTGAACCGATTATGTCTGTTATCATAAATGCAGGGAGATATAAATCTTCATTGAAATAGTGGGGTGGAAATGGTATAGAGAAATATATTGTATCATACTTTATAACCGAAATATCTGATGTTATTTGAATTCTGTGTTCTTCTGAGGAAATTAAACATCGTTGATGAACTTTATCAAGGACATAATTTATTTCACACAATTCAGCAATTGGCTTCAATGGTAAATAATCCTGTCCTTCAATAAACTCACTTTGAATTATGGAGGAGTTATTTTCATATACAATTTCATATTTTTGGAACAAATTAAATAATAATAAAAATATTATATTCATCGGTTCAAACTTTTAATCTTCTTCAAATCCTTTTTTGCCTCTTCGCGTAGGATTTTTTCTTTTTTATCATATAATCTTTTGCGTTTACATACACCAATCGTCACTTTTGCATATCCTCGTTCATTAAAATAAATTTTTAAAGGGATCAAAAGATTTCCTTTTTGAGTGATAATACCATATAATTTTTTGATTTCATCTTTATTTAAAAGTAACTTTCTCTTTCGCCGCGGGTCAGGGGTGGAAATGGTGCTGAAGCGATAAGGTGTAATATGGAGATTGTATAAAAATACCTCACCATTTTTAACCTCGGCATAGGCGTCGCTCAAAGAGACCTCGCCCAAACGTAATGCTTTGACTTCGCTTCCTTTCAATACCATACCTGCTTCGTAAGTATCAATTATTTCATATAAATGACTGGCCTTGCGATTCGTGCTAACGACTTTCATTAAATATTATAGCAGACAATCACAGAAAAGTCAAGAAATAGAGCATTAGAATTTTTTTGATAAAGAATTACGGGTTCAAACAGACAACAGATTATATTTTATGGGCAAGTGTATTAAAAATAGGTTATATTTTTATTAAAACCCCGCCCCAGGTGAAACCAGCACCAAATGCCACCATAAGTACATAATCATTCTTCTTTATCCTACCTTCCTGGAGGGCTTCAGCAAGGGCAATAGGTATTGATGCGGCAGATGTATTACCGTATTTATCAAGATTCACATATACTTTTTCCATTGGTATATCAAGCCTTTTTGCCGTTGCTTCAATAATTCTAATGTTTGCCTGATGGGGAATTAGCAATGCAACATCCTTTGATGAAAGATTGGCTTTTTTTAGCGTATTTACCGCTGATTCAATCATTGCACGCACGGCAAGTTTGAAAACCTCATTACCTTCCATTTTTATATAGTGCAATCTATTCTTTACCGAATCCTCTGAGGCGGGAATTCTTGAACCACCAGCAGGTTGATGGAGTAATTTCCAATCTGAACCATCCGCAGCGAAATATGAAGCAATTATTCCATGGCTGTCGTCGTTATTCTTTTTTACAATTACCGCGCCGGCACCGTCACCAAATAATACACAGGTAGCACGGTCAGTAAAATCAGTCACCTTACTCAATGTTTCGGCGCCAATCACAAGGACATTATCATAGCCGTTTTTTACCATAGAATCTGCAATACCCAAGCCATATAGAAATCCACTACAACCCGCAGATATATCAAATGACATAATCTGGCGTGCACCGATCTGACTCTGCACAAGGCAGGCAGTGGATGGAAATAGCATATCGGGTGTGGCGGTACCAAGGATTATCGCATCTATTTCTTTCGGATCAATGCCTGCATTTTCGATTGCCTTCTTCGCCGCAATGACAGCAAGGTCGCTCGTCGCTGTTTTTTGGTCAGCAATATGTCTCTCCCTGATTCCTGAACGGGTTCTAATCCACTCATCTGAAGTTTCAACAATTTTTTCAAGATCAAAATTGGTTAAAACTTTTTCTGGTACATATATTCCAATTCCTGCAATATATGCTCTCATTTTTTTATCACCTTTTTTATTTCTTCAGTAATGTTAAATTCTACACATTTCTTTGCCATAATTATGGCATTTTTTAAGGCAAGTGGTGAAGAATGACCATGGCAGATTATTACCACGCCATTTACACCGAGTAATATACCACCGCCGTATTCTTCATAACTGAATTTTGCCTTTAAATCATTCATTGCTGGTTTGACAAGGAATTGACCAAATTTTCTGCGCATTGCTGCATCCACAGTTTCTTTTAACATATGCCACAATGCATCAATAATACCTTCAGAGTATTTTAATAAAACATTGCCGGTGAAACCATCTGTCACAATTACATCAACGAAACCCTTCATAAGATTGTTACCTTCTATATTCCCCACAAAATTTCCACAACCATCTTTCAACATTTGATATGCCTTCTGTCTAATCTCGTCGCCCTTCACGCTCTCTGACCCAATGTTTAATAACCCTATTCTTGGATTTTCTTTTCCTAAAATAATTCGTGCTAAAATTGAACCCATAATACCATAATACAATAAATCAACCGGTCTTGGTTTGACATTTGCACCAACATCAATCAAAACTGAATATCCCGATTCTGTAGGTAAGGTTATAGCAAGTCCGGGCTTCGCATTTTCTTCAATCGTGCCCAATTCAAAGAAACTGAATCCCATTATTGCGCCGGTATTTCCTGCGCTCACGATGCTGTCGATCTCTTTGTTTTTCAACATAGAAAAAAGTAAGCCTAACGAAGAATTTTTTTTCTGCTTCACTGCTACCGTAGGAATTTCATGCATGCCAATGACTTCTTCAGCAATCCGATATTCAAATCCCAGATTTTGGACTTCCATTTCATAATCGCCTTTACCGGCAACAACGAGTTCCTGTTTTATATCATCCTTAATAAGTTTCAATGCTTCAATCTCAACCTTTGGTGAACCATCAGAGCCCATTAAATCAAAGCCAATCTTCATTTTTCACTCCGTCTTGATAACATAACTATACCCCGAGTAGAATGTATAATCTATCGCCTTCATAATACAATGTAAATTTCTTATGTTTTTTCTTCTTTGGGGGCTACAACCAACGAGTCTTTGTATGTGCCACAGACCGGGCATACCCTGTGGGGTAGTTTTGGACTGTGGCATTTTGGACATTCGATATATTGCAAAGGCTTCATCTTGAACTGAGAACGTCTTTTATTTTTCCTTGAATGCGAATGTCGTCTTTTGGGTACAGGCATAAAATATACTCCTTTCTATTTATCTGGATACATATTGACTGCCTTGAACCATTTATTGAGAAGTTCAATCCGTTTTTTCTTATCCTCGGGAAGAATAAATGGTCTGCCACGACAATCAATAATAATGCCAACCACACCACCTTGTAAGACTGTTTCCACAACCTTTCCTTTTCCATTACCGACATCAAAACCACGTTCAGGATGTAGAATAATTTTCACTTTTTTATCAACCGGCACGGGAATGAGTTCGATATCACCGAATTTTATGGTCTTTTCGCTCGTTCCTTTCTCGTCTTCAATCTTTACTTTTAAAACATTTATACCTTCGCGCCCCTCGCCAACCGGGGCAATGCAATATCCTAATGGAACAAGACAATCTTTATTAAAAACCTCAGTTGCTGATCGTTCATGGACAGTGGAAAGCACACCGAGATGGGGCATCATAAAGATTGAATCAACCGCAAGTTTTGTGATCCCCTGGGGCAAAAATGCATCAATCATCATCAATGCTGATTGATTTCTCCTTGGTGCATGCGAAAGTATACCACCAGAACCGATCAAAAGATTCAGTGCCATAAGGTCAATCAAAGTCTCACCGGTCATTGTCTGGGCAAATGTATCAGAGATGGTCCTTTCCTGCTGAACTCCCTTTAATCCCACAGCCATAGACTTATGTTGTTCAAAGGCAAGCCTTAATGCCTCGCGTGCGATTGCCTGTTCAATCTTCAAATCATCAAGGGTATGAGGAATAGTTGTTGGTCTAATCATCTTATTTCTTATTCTATTTCTAAGATCTCTTTCCTCGATCTCAAAAGGAAGCCAGCGTATTATATTCTCTATGCCAGTCTCAGCGAGGACATTGCTTATTGAATAAGACATTCCGAGGTTTGCACTAACCGTTCTGTTAAAGACACCTTGAAAAACTGAAAAGACATCAGTCGTTGCACCACCAATATCAACACCAATCACTGTAATATTTTCTTTTCGGGCAACCGTTTCAACGAGGAGCCCAACTGCACCTGGTGTGGGCATAATTGGGACATCGGTCATTTCCATAAGTTTTTTATATCCCGGTGCATGTGCCATCACATGTTCCATAAACTGATCGTGAATTTTATGACGGGCTGGATTTAGGTTTTCCCGTTCCAGCACCGGTCTGATGTTTTCAACGATTACCAGTGCGGTATTCTCTTTCAGTATATCAAGTATTGCCTGACGCGCATCCTTATTCCCCGCATATATCACAGGCAATCTATAACCGACACCAAAGCGCGGCTTGGGGTCTGCTGCTTTAATTAATTCAGCAAGTTCAACAACATGGGATATCGTTCCACCATCAACCCCGCCCGAAAGGAGAATCATATCGGGCCTTAAATTTCTAATCCGCTCAATCTTTTCATGAGGCAACCTACCATCATTGGATGCAATTACATCCATTACAATTGCACCGGCACCGAGTGCGGCTCGGGCCGCACTCTCGGCGGTCATTGTCAGCACTACGCCCGCCACCATCATCTGAAGACCACCACCAGCACTGGAAGTGGAGACATAAAAATCCACCCCCTCGGAACCATTAACACCCTTTATTATTCTCTCGCCATCAAGAATCTTTACATTCGCAAGTTCCTCAACCTCACGCACTGCATTGAGTACTCCTTTTGTTACATCTTCAAACGGTGATTCAACGGTAGTAGGTGCCTCACCACGAACAATGAGACGATATTCATCTCCTCTTTTCTCAATTAAAATTGCCTTGGTCGTAGTGCTTCCGCAATCAGTTGCCAGAATTCTTTTTGGCTCTTTTATCTCCATGTCGTTCCTCCTCAAGGTGTTCAATTGCACATATCAATTTTTCAATATTATTTCGGTCTTCAAGCATTGCAGTAATCTCTTCATATTCCTGATAAGAAAAAAATGCGCGATAAAATGGTTGCATAAATATCATTAACTGATTACCCAAAAAGGTTAGGGGTTTTGAAGACTCAAGAAAAACAATAGCTACCGGGGATAATCGTAAATCCACAACTTTCTGGGCAATTTTGTTTATCAAAAAAATTTTTCTTTCCTCGGTTATTTCAAATCTCACTTCTGCCATTTTAATTTTAAATCCTTTACTGCCTTAACTTCATCAAGACGGCGAACCGGTGTATTATGGGGAGCAGACTTTAGAATATCGGGATTTTCTTTTGCCTCTTTACTTATCTGTATCATTGTTTCAATAAATTTTTCAATTGTCTGCAGTGATTCACTCTCCGTTGGTTCAATCATCAATGCCTCACTCACAATTAACGGAAAATATACAGTTGGTGCATGAAATCCAAAATCTAAAAGGCGCTTGGCAACATCAAGGGTTTTTATTCCATTGTCTTTTAAATTTTTGCCTGAAAGCACGCCTTCATGCATGCAGAAACCTGGATAAGGCAGATGGTAATAATCTTTTAAACTCTGAATTATATAATTTGCGTTTAATATTGCAGAGCGGGAAATAGAATTTAATCCATTTTCACCAACCATTCTAATAAAAGTATAGGCACGCACCATAACAAGAAAATTACCATAATAGGATTGGACTTTACCAATCGTATCAGGAATGTCATAGTCAAAATAATAATAACCGTCTTTTTCTTTTATAACCGGCACCGGTAAAAATGGTTCAAGTAGAGTGCGAACCGCTACCGGTCCTGACCCAGGACCACCACCACCATGTGGAGTTGAAAATGTCTTGTGTAGATTGAAATGGACTGCATCAAAACCTAAATCTCCAGCCCGCACCAGACCGAGGAGTGCATTCAAGTTAGCACCGTCAAGATATAAAAGTCCTCCCTTAGAATGAACGATCTCAGAAATTATTTTAATATTCTTTTCAAATAATCCAAGGGTATTCGGGTTTGTAAGCATTAACCCCGCAACCTCGGGGGTCATAAGTTCATCAAGTTTCTTGATATCAACTAACCCCTGTTGATCAGAACTTAGGGTGAGAGGTTTGAATCCCGAAAAATTGACACTGGCAGGATTGGTGCCATGGGCAGAATCCGGAATCAGAATATACTTTCTTGGCTCACCTTTTTTATTAAAATATGCCTTGAACATACTGATTGCGGTAAATTCACCATGCGCGCCCGCGGCAGGCTGTAGTGTAATCCCGTCAAGATTTACGATCTTTTTTAAATACTCTCCGAGTTCATACATTAATTTCAAGGCACCCTGGACGGTTTTTTCGGGCTGTAACGGATGGAGATGGGCAAAACCAGGATAACGGCAGGTTTCTTCATTTATTTTTGGGTTGTATTTCATTGTGCAGGAACCGAGGGGGTAAAATCCTTTGTCAACATGATGGTTAAGGGTTGATAGATTGACAAAATGTCGCATAATCTCCGGTTCACTAACCTCGGGTAATTCAGCAAATACCCTGCGTTGATATTTTTCAGGTAATTTATACTCAGGAACATCCAGGGATGGTAAAGAATAACCTTTTCTCCCTGATTTTGAAGTCTCAAATATAAGTTCCATTAACACTCCACGGTTTTAATAAATCTTTTAAAAGACCGGTCATAGGTCCTTTCAACTTCGGGTGGAAAACAGCATGCAGGGAGTTCATTATGCTTTAAATGATAGCGCAAACAATCACAGCACCTGCCCTTTCTTGAGCAGGGTTCGTAGGTGCAGGTGCAATCCTTCTTATTCTTATCTAAATTGCAATCCATAGGTAATTATATCCAATTTTATACTGGTGTCAATAATTATCTATTTTCTTTACTTTTGTCCAAGAAATCGTTTTTATCTCCCACCTTAAAATAATTTTTATTGAAATCCGAACGATTTATTCTTTACATATAATTTTGAAGCAGTTCGGAGATTGAATGCGCTGAATAATAAGAGGGTGGAATTTCTAACATAGTAAGTGCACCGTATCTTTTCTCTTTATTCAGTCTAAAACAAGCCCTGGCACAGGCAATAAGGATGCTTGCGGTTGCCTCAGGATTGCTATCCCAGATACAACGATATTCAATCACTGCTTTATTATTTCTGCCTGTCTTACCCGAAAGTATTACTGAACCACAATGTGGAAAACCATTATGCTTTCTATTCAGGATTTTTTCGGAGATAAATATTATTTTGGTATCATAGTCCGCAAAATAATTGGGCATCTGTTTTATATTTCTTTCTATCTCTTTTTGATCGGCATCCTTGTGGGCAACAACATAAACAACCCTTTTATGCATCATTTTGGGTTTCAATTCAGGTTTATTACCTTTTCTGACTTCTGCCAGCGCCCTTTTTATCGGGATTGTGTATGAGCGGGCATCAAGCACACCGGGAATCTGACGGACTGCGTCGGAATGACCCTGGCTAACACCAGGTCCCCAAAAGGTATAAATTTTGCATTCCGGAATAAAGGTATCTGCCATTACCCTTTCCAAGGAAAATGTTCCCGGATCCCATCCTGCAGAAATGATTGATGTATGGCGATTCAATCGGGCTACCTTATTCATATGCTGATAATAATCAAGAATACGTCGGTGTGTATCAAAACTATCAACCGTATTGAAAAATTGTGCGAAATATAAGCCCTGTCCATGTGAATAGGGGTCTGAAATCCGTACCGTGCTTAACTCTTTATTATTGCCTGAACCAAAGATATCCTCTTTTGAGCCCCCACATAGTACTGCTACATCGGCAAGAATATCAAATTTTTCAAATGAAAATACCGGGATATCTTTTTCTATTTTTTTCACTGCCTCAGGCCTGCGCGTTATGATCTCAACAAGTTCCATATCTGGATTTTTTTCAATTGCCAGTTTAACACTTTTGCCAAGGTTCCCATAACCAATTATTGCAATCTTTATTTTATTTTTTTCCATTTTACTCCTTCCTGAATAATTGGTTGATAAAATTGTATGCCTTAACTTTATCCTGGGATTCAACGAATACCATAATATCGGTATGGACCGTTAAAATTTCCCAGATATTGATCTTTTCACGGGAAATCGGTGTAACTATCTTTTTTATAGCACCTGGTTCATTGATAAATTTCAAACTTCTTATCACAATCTTTGCAATCCCCTTTTTCAGGTTTAATGCCTTAAGACTTTTGATCTTTAAAATGAGGGGGGAAAGTATTTCGTAAGCCTTTTCTGACTTGTCTTCCTCAACATAAATTGCCAGGAGATTATCAGAAATAGTAATTGAATGGATAGCAATCTTTTTTTCGGTCAGTGCATTTGAAACATTGCTCAAAATCCCTAATGTCTCTGGAATTTTTTCACCAATAAAAGTCAATACACCGAAAGTTTTTTCAGAAAGGGTGATAGAGACTTCTTTATCAAAAAGAATCTCAGTACCACCATTTTCTATATTTATACTATCATTGGCAATTACCCGCAATTTAGGAAGATTTTTTCTATGCTTTAAGGAGATTGGATTCAAGACCTGGGCACCGGATGCAGCAAGGGCACCAAGTTCTGCCCAGGAAAGTCTTTTTATCATCTTGGTATTTGAAACAATCTTGGGGTCTACACTCAAGATTCCTCCTACATCCTTTACTAAAATGAGTTCTTTTGCCTCTAATAGTTCAGCAACGATTAATGCTGAGATATCGCTTCCGCCCCTGCCCAGGGTCACGGTGTTATTTTTTTCATCCTGGGCAATAAATCCCGGGATTACAACTATTTTATTTTTATTCAGCAGGGGAGTTAGATATCTTTTAGCAATATTTTTTGATTTAGGCAGGAGTTTAAATTCCCTTTTTTCATTTATTTTTTGTGCACTGAGTTGAGATTTTGATTCGAGTCTTATATGTATGGGCCATTCATCCATTCCTGGAATAACTGCCTTTACTTCAGCGCCAAGGTATTTGAAGACCGATTCAAATATCATTGCTGCTTGAATCTCGCCCATACCTACAAACCTTTCAAAATTATAGAAATCAGGCTCAGGAACAGCCGTGGTGTAAACCTTTATCAATTCATCGGTCTTACCTTTTATTGCTGAGGTTACAAGGCAAATTTTTGTATTCTTAAATTTTAGAATCAACTGGGCAATTTTTAAGAAGTCCTCGGGCTTTGAAAGGACCGATCCGCCAACCTTAAATACTTTAATATTGTTCATTCTCAATCAACCCCCTTAATGCTTGTTTTTTTCTTATCAATCTTATTTTATTATCGACGAAAAATTCTGCAGGTAATGGTCTGCCATTATATGTAGAAGCCATTGTCCTGGTATAAGCACCGGAATTATGTATCAAGAGATAATCGCCTATATCAAGTTCAGGAAGATTGAATACCCCAAATTCATCTGCATTTTCACATAATGGACCCGTAACCCTCACCTTAAATTGTTTACCTTTTTTCTCAAATAAAGGGTTAATATGATGGTATGCATCATAAAGGGCGGGTCTTGGATTTTCAGTCATACCCGCATCAATCATATAGATAGGCAGACGATTCCTTTGTTTCTTGTCAATTAACCTTGTCAGTATATATCCAGCATTTGCCACAAAAAATCTGCCTGGTTCAAGCAGTATCTCGACATTATATTTTTGTTTCAGCGCCTTATAACAATCTACTATTGGTTTGAAATTCAATGGTTTTTCTTCAGGTGTATAAGGGACACCAAATCCGCCACCGAGGTTTACCGCAGAAATATTAAATCCATTTTTTCTGAAAAATTGAATTGCCTCAACGACCTTTTTGCTTGCATCTATGAAAGGCTTGGGAGATAGAATCTGTGAGCCAATGTGACAATGGATTCCGATCAAATCCACAAACCTGAATTTTTTTGTGATTTTGACAACCTCGGGAAGTTCCTCCATTCTGATACCAAATTTACTCGCCTCTGAACCTGTTGAAAGATGGGGATGGGTCTTGGGAAATATCCCGGGATTTATGCGGACAAACGCCTTTATTTTCTTCCCGATTTTTTGAGCAACTTTTTCAAGGAAAATTGCCTGGTTTATACTCTCAAAATTGAAGAATCTTACTCCATTTTCACGGGCATAAAGTATCTCATCTTCTTTTCTTGCAACATTATTGTAGAGTATCTCATCACCCTTAAATCCTGCCTTTTTGCAGATATATATCTCACCCGGTGACACAACTTCAGCGCCAATACCTTTACTTCTTATCAATCTCAGAATTGCTATATTAGTATTTGCTTTTACTGCAAAAAACAAACGGGCGATACCCTTGAAATTTCTTTTAAGAATTTCAATATTCTCCTCTATCTTTTCCCTGTCGTAGATATAACAGGGGGTATCAATATTACTTTCAAATTTCAGATATCGCTTCAATGTCGCCAACCATTTCTGTTCCATCAAACCTCCTTTTAATCAGGGAATAAAAAAGCCCACCTTCTGGTGGGCTTCTCGTCCATTTAAATATCTATTCATGGGAACGAAAAGCCCCTTCCCTTCATAACCTTCTTCATCCAGTATCTCTTAAAATTTTTCATCATTGTGGAGTATATTCAATTTTTGAAAAATGTCAAGAATTAGTTGCACTGAGTCCTCTCCACATTTTTATAAAATGTTTTATTTAGCGACAATAAAACCTATGGGCAAAATTGGTAAAGGTATCCAAATAATTCCAGTGTAGGGCGAGGTTTTCTTCAAGAACCGATGGTTCTTTCAGAACCAGAGGTTAGCCTTGCAAAAATAGAAAATGCAAACCTAACACAACCTTAAATAATCTGTATCATCTGTAAAATTTATGTAGAAAGTAGAAATCTGACCCCCCGCCTACAGCTGTCTTTCACTTGTCCTTATCTCTAAATACTATAACGCTGTCAATCGTCTGTAGGAATATGTCCAAAGGAGGTCTCCCGGGGTAAGGAATTTTCCAAAGAGGCGGAAAGACATGCTTATATATAACAGAATCATTTATTCGAGCAGTAACTTGATACCTATGATAGAAAATAGTATCACGACTAATACTATCATAATAAGGTGCTAAGCCGAAACGTCTACCTTCATTAAAAGAATAAAGAGTCAAATACGGCTCTTTCCAGAATTCTAGTCTCCAACGCTCAATGCTGTTTTGCTTCAATGTCGTTACAACCAACGTATCAACAGATAAGACAATGGAAGAATCGGTATAATTTTCAAAAACTATAGATCCCAGGTTTGGGGGACATTCTACAACTCCCATAGACAAGAAAGCCATTATTATTAGAATGGAATTTCTTAGACATTTTATTTTGTATTTACCATTCATTCTAACCTCCATCCTCTCTTCTCCTCGCTTCAATTTCAAATGGATTGTTCCAATAAAACCAGTACCAAAACCCTCCTCCACTTGATAAAATAGGATCTCTCCAGAAATGACCACCAAGATTAATTCCACCAGCACTCCCGTAGAGCAAAGGAAATAAAGCCCCAAACTTATCAAATTGTGCTACATGAGTCATTTCATGTGCAAGCGTGCGTGCATCTAACTGACCAACACCAATAATTGTATGGCCTATGGTAATCCCGCCAAATCCAAGTTTGCCAAGAAGCCTGGCAAATCCTTTTTTACTTTCAATAATTGCTACATCGTTTTTAATTGTCGGTAAATCAAATGACAAAAGACCAAGCCCTAAACCTAAATAAGTGAATGGAATTGTTGAAGTATAAGTAACAAAACCCAATAAACCACCTATCAATTCACCTAATGAACCTGGGCTAAGCACTATCCATTCCCTATTATATGGATCCCAGCATCTATACAAACCATCACCTAATGGTATTATCTCCCGATCTGGAGTGGCCCAGAAGTCAGGGTCTAATTCGGCGGATGAACCTAAAAACCAATTCTTTGGCACCCAGCCAGTATAACAGTGCGTCATTCCTGCCTTCCATATACCATAATCCTTCATAAACCAATATTTCTCTTCCATTTCAATGTCGCTAAATTTTTCTCCGGTCGGGTCGGTGAATTTTAGTGGGTTGTTGGAACAATACGCATATGGTGAGCTACCATTTTTGTCATCTATTGGATCTAATGTCATAAACCTGCCAATTTGCGAATCATAATACCGCTGGCAGAAGTAGTTGAGATCGCTTTCTGAATCAAGTTCCTTCCCTGCCTAACCCGTTAGAAGCGATATTCTTTCTAACGGGGTAAATCCATGGACATTGCCACTCCCTGCCAGCATCTCACCAAAGGGTTGATAGGCATCGGTCCAGACCACATTTACAGATTTCTTCGTCATCTTTCTCGGCGAACCCAATGCATCACAATGATACCACATTGTATCCGCACCAGCAGTATAGTAAAATCCGAAATACGAATTTCGAAATCCGAAACAAATTCCAAATTCAAAATTCCAAACTGAATA
>JBDRVV010000021.1 GCA_039802005.1 candidate division WOR-3 bacterium | reverse complement strand
ACCGAGATTTTAAAAATGTTAATGATTAAAAATGGGATAAGAAGAACAAAGGAAGGTTATGTTCCAACAGAGCGCTTCAAAAAATTAGAAGTTGCAGAATCTGTCTCTTCAGTTATTTTAGACCAGATAGATAGAATGAGTGAATTGGATAGAAGAATACTCCAATATGCGTCAGTTTTAGGTAGATCATTTGAACCCACCATTTTGTCTAAAATTTTAAAAATTTCAGAAAGTAATTTGGTTGAAGAACTTGAAAGATTAGAACACTTTGAAGGATTTTTGGTTTCAAAGTCTGAAACCAATACCTATGAATTTACCACCCCTACGACATATGAAGTGGTTTATAATTCACTTTTGAAAACAAAAAGAAAAGAACTCCACACAGAAATTGGTAGAGAATTAGAAAGAATCCCCGAAGAAAAGATTTTTGAAAATTTAGAGAGACTCGCCCACCACTTCGCCCGTTCTAATGATGAGCGAAAAGGAGTTCATTATTTGAAATCAGCGGCTGATAAATCATATCGTCTCTATGCTTTAAAAGAAACTTTGAACTTCTTTGACCAGGCACTGGAATTACTTCACAAAAAAGAATTATCATCTGAAGAGTTGCGTGACAAGATGGAAATTCTTAGAAGAAGTAGTTTAGTATTACGATTAACTGGAAATTTGTTTAATGCAGTAAAATATCAAAAACTTTCATTGACCATCGCTCGCAAACTTAAATCATCAACAGACGAAGCAGGCGCCAATCTAAACATGGGTGAAATCCTGCGGCAAATGGGACAACCCAAAAAGGCTTTAAATTATTTGCTGAAAGCAAGAAAAACAGCTCAGAAAATAGGAAATAAAAACATCCAAGCGCTTGCTGAAAATAATTTGGGCAACTACTATATGCATATCGGTAATTTAAACATGGCTGAAAGGTGTTTTTTAAATGTTATAAATCTGTGTATTGAATTTGGAGATAGAAGAAGTATGGCATTAGCAAATCTAAATTTAGGTAATGTTGCCGAAAGAAAGGACAACTTGATTAGTGCAATTAAATATTACAGTATAGCACATAGTATTTTTGAAGATATCGGTGATAAAGAAAATACTTTGCGCAGTTTACATCAGATTGCAATTTCACAAATGCTGGCGGGAGATATTGATAAATGTCTATCAAATTTGAAAAATCTGATTGATCTATCAGTAAAATATGGAGATAGGCTTATGGAATCATTAGCGCTGGGTAGCATAGGAGAAGTATATGGAAGAATGTGGCAATTAGATAAAGCGTATGAATATTTTTCAAAATCTTTGGCAATAGTACAGATGCTCGGCGAACCACAACAGAATATTGTATTAAATATAAATATTGGGGATGTTCATCTATATCAAGGGAATTTGATGCAAGCAACAGGTTATCATAAAAAAGCGGTAGAAATTGCAAAAAAGATCCAGGATCCTTTTAATGAAGCACTGGCACACCGCTCTCTGGGCTTGGATTATTACTATTCTGGCAATTACAAAGAAGCAATTGATGAATTATCACAAAGTATAAATATCTTTGAAGGAATCGGAGATCGAAGGAACCGAATTATTTCTTTACTCGCTAAAGAAATTGTAAAAATAAAAATAGGTTATACTAAAGAAATTGAGCAAATGTTAAACGATATTGAGAAGAAAGCAAGAGAAGTAAATGATTTAGAAATTCTTTCACTTGTGCTTGATGCAAAAGCAGATGGGATTATCAATACAAAGAAATATGAAAATGCACAACCAATCCTTGAACAATTGTCTGATTTAACAAGACAGATCGGCAATAAAAGATTATTTGCCTGGACCAATGCCAAATTATCAGAAGTTCAATTCAATATCGGTTTATCAAATCAGGGAGAAAAAACTTTGGAGAAAACTCTAAGACTTGCGCAGGAACTCGGTGATAGAATACTTGAATCCTTTGTTTATCTAATCAATGCAAAAAGATTAGTTAAAATAACTGAATATGTAAAAGCACTTAACCTTCTGATGAAGGCTAATGAACTTGCCAATCAGTGTAGCAGTAAGCAATTATTGGCAGAATCACTATTAATTACTGGAGAAATATACAGAAGACTTGGAAAAAACAAAGATTCTGAAGAATATTTTAAAAACTACAAAAAAATTGTTAAGGAAATGACCAAAGAATTTAGCCAGGGAAACAAGAAAAATTTATCAAAGTTTTCAGACTAATCCAACAGCTATTTCAGATAGATAATCTTAATTATTTCATCCTTATCTCGTATTGCAAACCTACAGAAATAAATTCCCGGCGGTAGCAAATCATTATTATTATCCAAGCCATCCCAGACTACATAATCAGATTCCTTAATGATTAAATTGCTAAATTCTTTCACAAGCCGACCACTTACATCATAAATTTTTAAAGAAATATCCTGCGTTGCAACATATTTTGCGGGCAGAAATATTTTAGTCTTTTTGTAGAATGGATTTGGAAATGCCAATAATCGTGAATTTAAAATTTTAGATTTTGGATTCATTTCCTCTTCAATTCCAATCAGTTGTCTACGGGCTGGAACTTTTCCTGAAGTTAAACCATCAGAACCCCAGGAATAATATTGAACAATATTTTTGTATGTGCCAAGAGGATTAGAAATAGGAAATGCGTTTATAATATTATTTGTGGTTTCTTCAGTCATCAAAACAACGAGCTTAAAGGAATTACCTGCGGTATACGACATCGTATCATAACGTATATAACCCTCCGTATACATAAAATTATTTACTACATTATCTTCCACGACAACGGTGCCACCGGAATCAACAGAAACCCAAGAGCCTCGCCCATCCTTCGTTGCAACCCATTTTCTGTATCGTCTAATATTTGCATTTTCTATAATTAAGCAATAATCTGGTCTGAAGCTATCCACCGCGGTTTTAAAGAAACCAGACCTGCCTGTAGTTCCATTATAGGGTACGGTGCTATCCGCGCCACCTGACTTTGTATCAACATAAATAAACAAATCTCCTTCGGTATTAAAATTGCACCTTGCAAAACCAAACTCAAACAAAGCCGGTGAATTCGGATAATTCCAGGTAACAAAAAGGGAGTCAAAATCCGTTCCGGTATCATTTTTTCTGCGTCTATCAATGAATTCGTATTTATTTGAAAAATCCTTAACATAATTCGTTCCAAAGATAATCGTATGCGGGGTAACCGAATCTCCCGCAACAACTGCCCTTGGTTCTGCCCCCAATGCACTCCACAATGATTCTTCATCACTGACTTTTAACGCAAAGACAAGTGTATCCATTGGTGGTAATCCTATCAGGTTCTGGGTGATTAAAGTCTTAACAGGCTGTGATGCGGTATTCCATGTCTGATAATATGTTTCTGTGGAATCGTTGAACGCGGTTTCGGAAGTTATTTTAGTGCGTGAAAATTTGAGTTTATAATTTCCTTCGGCGGATTCATTTGGTTTATCATCTGAGACGACTCTCCAGGTCATCGTTACCCTTCCTTCTGAAGACCCGGTGGTGGCGGTCAATGTAGTTATTGGTTCGGGCTGGCAGTGTAATCCTAAATAACCGAGTAATCTGCGATAAAATTCAGCATAAGTATGAGGATGAACTGTACCTCTTATTCCACTCAATGGGAAAGTGGCATAAACTTTGAAACTATCCTGAATTGGTTCGCTATGTTCTTTCCAGTATGTCCCGGAGCCAACCGCCCTACCGGTTGCCCATCTATCCGTTGCACCACTCCCCCTAAGAATTAATTCATACCCTGATTTGGCACTGATTGAATCCGGATAGTTATCTACCAGAGTTTTGTAATTGAATTTTAAAGTTTCATCTGCGAATGAAGTTCCCGTAACACCATAAAGTGTATCTATGTTACCCTGTATGTATGATGCACCTGGTCCGAGATAATTTGCGCCATACTTATTGAATAACGCAGTTCCATTATACATCTCGCCAAAATCACTGCCTTCAATCATTGTTGGCTGTCTACTATTTATATAATCAACAAGCGTTGCCTGTTCGGTGGTGTTTATCACACCGGCGGATGCTTCATCTGTTCTATAGCCAAGGTTTACAAAGACTGCATCATAATTGAGTAAATCCCTTGACTTTTGACGCCCTGCCAAAGTATCTTCATTAAATATGCGATATTGTCCATTCGTATTTAATTCCATTATCTGGTCAACGATCGCTGAATCAAGGTCAAGAAATATTGAATCAGGTTCATCAATCGGATCTTCGTTCCAGTCAGAAGTCAAAGGATTATCATAATTTTCGTCATCAAAATACCAGCCTTTTCTTCCTCCTATGGTATCATATGGAGTTATACGAATTGTGTCACCAAGAGGTATCATATTATCATTAGTTTTGAAATACGCACGACAAAAAATATCAAAATAATTTTTACCCATAATTGTCAGACGTTCCTGGCTCACCCAGGCTACAATACAACTATCTGTATTTTTGCATTCCACATCAGGATAACCCTGATTAAGGGTGTCTTGATTTATAGTGAACTCCGGCTTTAAACTTGAACCAATCCAGGCACGTCCCATGATGTCGAAACCGGTTCCAACGCTACGAAATTCATCCCATACAATAAAATAATCATTATTAGGAAAAACCGTAACACGTGGAAAGCGTGAATTATTAGTGGTTGTTGTAATAGCAATCTCTGGGCTAAGGGTAATATTATTAGTACCGGGCCTCATCTGGAAGGTTCTGCAATAAATATCAATATCAGCGGCACCATACCAGTATTGCCAGACAATCGCACCAAATCCATACTGGTTAACGGAGACTGCAGGATAATCTTCATTACCACCAGTATTGCTTACCCTTATTCTTTCTGCTATAAGATCACCGTTTCTATTGCGATATTGCAAATATACTGAACGCTGACTACCATCACCGCTGGAATCATCATAAACGACAACAAATCCCGAATCACAAAAAGCCACACGGGAAATTGGAATATGATGCCTCAAAGAATCAATCAATTTCGCAATACCACTATTTAATAGACTGCCATTAGCATCATAAAGGCGCCAATCTATCCGTGGATAATTACCAGGATCGTAGTTTGTAAATGAAATAACAAATTGTCCATCATTTTTGCAAGAAACTGAAGGTCGCTTTTGAGACCGAGAACCAGAATAAACTGTAAATGGTATATTATTATAAATCCTTGCCTTTATTTCAGTTGGCCTTTGATTACCGGGTTGATACATTGAATCCTCCCAAACGAAGACGCATTGATTGCTGGGATTACCTTCCAGATCCGGATAAATTTGTTGATACTGACAGAAAGAATCAATGCTTACCATTGTGTTACCCCCAATCATACTACCACTCCAGCGCACTTGCTGCCTATAGATATCATAGTCATTCCATCTTGAATCCTGCCAGCCGATGAATGCCCCCCAATTTCGTGCACCAACCACAGGAAAATATTGCATTGATTTTCCACGGTCGTTATCCCATAGGTATATGGAATCAACATCTACTTGTGCCCAAAGGATAAAAGGTGTGATAATCAAAATTAACAACAAAAGTTTCTTCATCATAACCTCCTTAATAATCACCAAAATTTTTTGGCAAATCATTTTCCAGATGTTCTGAGAACCTCTATATGTAGGAATAAAACCTATATAAAAGCTCACAAAATATCTGTTAAAACTTCAATAGCATTTAATTACGAAAACAATTTACATCCCCAACCTGTTTAAATTATATTTACACTT
Organism: candidate division WOR-3 bacterium; assembly: GCA_039802005.1. Lineage (NCBI taxonomy): Bacteria > Pseudomonadati > Caldifarciminota > Caldifarciminota bacterium. Next base: position 42,552 of record JBDRVV010000021.1, on the reverse strand, counting down.
CTTTTCTTGTCAAGAATTATTTTTTTTAATACTATTCCCTTATCTTCCCTTTCATTGGAACGAAGCGGACGGGTATGAGTTCCTTTTTTTCTAATTTACCATTTATTTTTTTGTATAAAACAAGCATCTGAAATTCATCGCCTTCGGGCATCACAAGTCTACCATTTTCGGTGAGTTGTTCAATCAATGGTTCTGGAACTCTTGGTGCAGCGCAGGTAATGATTATACAATCAAAAGGTGCCTTTTCGGGCCACCCCATAAATCCGTCTCCACATTTTACATAGACATTTTTATAACCAAAACTTTCAAGCCGTTTCTTGGCAGATTCGGCAAGGGAAGGAATTATTTCTATAGTATATACTTCTTTTACAATCAAAGAAAGAATCGCTGCCTGATAACCAGAACCTGTTCCAATTTCCAAAACCCTTTCCCTGCCTTTTAATTGCAAAACTTCAGTCATAAGTGCAACGATATATGGTTGAGAAATTGTCTGTCCTTCACCAATCGGCAACGGCCCATCGGTATAAGCATATTTTTCGTACTCCTCTGGTACAAATTTGTGTCTCCCAACTTTTAGCATCGCATTTATCACATTTGAGTCTTTAATTCCACGGGCGATAATCTGTTCATCCACCATCTGCCGGCGTGCAATTTCATACCAGGGTGATTCCTTTTTTGTATTCTGGGTGCAACTCAAAGATAATATTAAAATCAAGGCAAGTCTTTTCATAGAAAACTAATGAGTTATAAATAACCGCAAACCTGAAGGTTTGCCCTACATCTTTTCGAATTTTATTTTAATCAGACCTAAATTTGCATCTTTGTCTGCAATGACGAAAAGTATACCCTCACTCTTGGCTTTTGCGAGGAAAATTATTGCATCGGTATAAAGAATTATTGAGGCATCTTCCTGCACAAAATTTTTCTTGATCTGATTAACAATCTTTGCGGACATTGCTCCGAATTTTTCGGAATCATAACCATGAACAAACTGACTATCTACTATGAAACCATCATAGGTTGCAAGTCCAACACCTAAAACTTTCGGAATTTTTATAATTTGTGATAAATCCATAACTTACCCCAGTATTTTTCTAATTTCTTCAATAATTTTGCGAGCATAAACAAAGACAAGACCCGGTTTTGCTTCAGGTTTTGTTATTATACATAACAACGATTCACCTGCAGTAATAACACAGATTGTCTCATCACTTTTTTCAATTATAAATTTTTCTAAACTACCTGCTTTTAAAAATGTAAAGGCATTATCAGCATCATTGAAAACGCCAGCAACAAGCGCACAGATTTCTTCTATATCATCCCTATCTGGATAATAACTCTGAATGAGTAGTCCATCCCTTGATAATATAAATGCACCCTTTACAGACTTTATATCAATTAATTTTTTCATAGGTTCATTCAAGGCATCAAGCGGACTGGCTTTTTCAATTTCTTTCTCTACAACCACGGGTTCAAGCCCTATTTCTGGCAAAACAGGAGTAATCTCTGCCTCTTCTTTTTTCAAGGTTTCCTCAACAACGGGTTCCTGAACAGGAACAACCTCAATCTGTTCAGCCTTTGAAATGTCTTCAGGTTTGATTTCGGGTTTTAGTTCAGTTATCTTTTCTTTTTCAGGCTCTATCTTTTCAATAACTTCTTCTATCGGCAGTTCTGGTTTTGAAATTTCTTCTTTCGGGACTGCAACCATTTCAGGCGTAATAGTTTCAAATGGCTTTTCAATCACCGGCTCTTTTGTAACCTCTACCATCTCTGGCTTCGGCTTTAACAAATCAAGTTCTTGCTTTGCTTCTTTATTTTCAGGATTTATCTTTAATGTTACTTCATAAAATTTGATTGCCTTTTCATAATCACCGAGTTTTTTATAGATATGGCCTAAATAAAGATTTTCGTTTTCACTCTCTTTCGCCTGTTCATATATTTCTTCAAGAATTTTCAGTGCCTGTTCTGTATCACCTTTAAGATAATATGCCCTTCCCAAAATTATTTTTCCGAGTGTATAATTGGGATTTCTACTCAACCCATCTTTTAAAATTGATATTGCCTCATCAATCATTCCCGAAGTTAAATAAACGTCTGCCAGCGTAGCAAATATAAGTGCCTTAGAATCCATTGCAAGTTCATCTGCCATATCTAATCTTACCTCCTTAACCTATAAACCACCTTTTAAGAATTCCATCATCTCCATAGTTATATTCAAACAATGGGTAATTTTACTTGCCAGTTCTTCATCCGGGCTTAAAAGCATTGCCTTTTTCCAGTAGCCGCATGCTTCATCAAACTTACCTTCTTGAACTGCGATAATACCGAGATTATAATAGGGAACTGGTTTTGAGGGTTCAAGTTCTACTGCCCGCTGAAAATAGTTCTTTGCCTTAGTGCGGTCATTCTTCTCAAGATAATACAACCCTGCCGAAGCGTAAAAATCATAAATTTCAGGTTTATCTTTTTCCAGCATATCAATATATTTTTCCGCCTTTTCAAAATCCTTTTTCTTCAGGTGTATATTCAATAGTCCTAAATTAACTGAAGTATCCATTGGATTTTTTTCGTACAATTGGTTGTAAATAATCAAAGCATCATCCAGCTCATTCAAGGTAAAACTTAATGAAGCCAGTTCTCTTAGCCAGTCCGGATTGTCATTTTGTATCATCAAAAGACTGCGATATTTTTCTTTCGCCTGCTTTAATCTACCAAGTGTCTTTAACATATTCGCAAGTGTCAAAATAGAATCAATGTCATCAGGATGTTTTTTGGTAAAACTTTCCAGTTGATTAATTGCATCATCTATATTACCCGCTTGAAATAAAATTTTGGATTTGAGTATAACTGCTTCGTTCATTTCAGGAACGAGTTTAAGTGCTTCATCAACCATATTCAAAGCCTTATCAAATTCATTTTTTCTCAACAAATTTTCTGCTTCCTGTATATAATCCTGAGGTGTGGGAACTTCAAGGGTTGGGAAAAATTCTTCAACTTCTTCAGCAATTTTCTCTTCAAATTTCTCTTCTATTCTGGATGGTATGTAGTATAAACCATATTCATATAATTCTGGTGCAATTGCAATACGATATTTTTCTTTTTCATAGTTTGGTTCAATCTCCATGCCTCTTCGGATATTTGATAGGCCATCTTCAAATTGTCCCATTTTCATTAGTAAAAAACCCAGGTTATAATATGCACCCGCATAACTCGGCAAAACATTGATAATATTTTTAAATGAAGTCACTGCCTCATCATCCCTTCCTAACTCAGCATAAACCACGCCACGGAAAAAATTGCTGTCAATAGATTCATCTTTGAAGAGTTTTAATACCTGCTCATAGTCTCCCTTTTTATAAAGATACATACCCAGATTGTATTTTGCATCTTCACTACCTTGCTCTATAGCTGCATTAAAAATTTTCACCGCTTCTTCAATTTGATTTAATAAATAATTGGCGAGCCCGAGGTTTGCAAGTCCTTGAATATAATTTTTATCAACCGCAATTACTTTCTCAAAACAGGCTTTAGCCTGCTCATAGTTATTTTTCTTTAAGTAAACAGATCCCAAGCCATTCAGACCCCTCACCGACAGTGAATCAAGTTCGAGACAGCGAGAAAAATAATTATAAGCATCATCCAGTTTATTTAAAAAAAGATTCACCTCTCCCAGCGAGGCGAGTAATTCTGAGTCATCTTCTTTAAATTTCAACGCCTCTTCAAATTCTCTTTTTGCCTCAGTAAACAACCCCTTATTCCGGTATGTCATACCCAGATTGTAATGAGCCTGAAACTCATTAACTGAACTCTTGGGGACCCCCAGTTGCTCTTTTAGAAAATCAAGATAACCTTTGTGTTCTTTTAATTCAATTGGTAGATTGGGCTCAAATTGAGCAAGTGCAGGATTTAATTGAATTGCCTTTTTAATTTCTTCCCTGCCTTCCTTGTGCATTCCCTTCTCACCCAAGGCAAAACCTAAAAAGAAATGGGCTTCGGCAGAAGCCGGATCAAGCATTATTGCTTCCTGAAAATTTTTAATCGCAAGATCTATAATCCCTTTATTGAAATATATTTCACCAAGCAGGCGATAACCTTCAGGAGAAATTTTTATTTCAAGGCTCTTTTTTATCTCCTCAAGGGCATCGTCATATTTACCGAGATTTCTGAGCGTAATACCAAGACCAAAATGTGCTTCGTAAGAACCTGGATTAAAATCAAGAACCTTGCGGTAGTAGATTATAGCCTGAGAATATCGATTCAATTTCCTGTATGTATCAGCGAGTTCAAGAGTTTTTATTTCATCAAATGGCTCCACATCAATATGATGTGCAAGTTCCTTTACCTTGCTATCAAGTTTTCCAGATTTCTTCAAAATAATCTCTAAATTATTCCTTGCAAGCGTGAAGTTTGGATCAATGCTTAATGCCTTTTCTAATTCCTGAATTGCTTCTTCATAAAGTCCTTTATTATAATAAACAACTGCAAGATTGTTGTGTGCACCCGGGTCATTATCCGGGATTCTTTCAGCAAAACTTTTCAATACTTTATATTCTTCTGGTGAAATCATTTTATAGCAAATTTAGTTTTTTTAACATAACTTCTAAACTTGAATTATCAGGGAGCAATAGAAAATAGGCAGAAAGTGGCTTATTGAAATCTCCAAAATCAAATTGAGTCTCAATGCAGAAAATAAAATCCTTCTCATTACCGAATTCAACAATTACACTGGAGAGAACTGCACCGACCATATCAATTATCATCCCGGGAACTGAAGGGAGAATCAAAAGTCCCAGCAATTCGCCAAGGGCGTTCATATAGGCACAGGACAATATATTTGAAACTTCTTTTAGTAAAGATTCTTGAAGTTCAATTGTACTTTCGTGTCCTTCGGGCATCAATAGTCTTGTTAATTCCTGGGCATCTTCATAAGGGTATATAAGTAGCGTTCTACCTGTCAAATCACCAAGGAAATATAATAAAACTGATGCGACAACATCGTTAGGGTCGGCAATCTTCAATATCACTTCTTCAAGTTGACCAGTATAAAGTTTCGGAACACGAATCATTACCTTTTTACCAAGTAACTGAGATAATGATGTGGCTGCATGTCCGCCTCCAATATTGGCGACTTCGGTTAGAGCATCAATCTGCTTTACGGTAAGATTTTTTGCATCAATCATTCAAACCCCCTCGGATCAAGTATCAATATAGGTTTGCCATCTCCATAAATTGAACAACCCGAATATAGTGAAGAAGGCAAAAATTTGTCTGCTTTTTTAACAACAATTTCATCCTCACTCAATATTTCATCAACAATAAATCCTCTTTTTTTTCCTTCATAATCAACGACAATTACTGATTTTTTTCCCGATTTCGTTACACAATTCAACATTTCAGATATTCTGACAAGAGGTAATATACTATTTCTGAGTTTAAAAAGTTCATGCTTACATACAGTCTGTATACTACTATCATCAATATAGAAAGTCTCCTGCACAAAATTAAGCGGAAGTGCATAACGTTGGCCATCCATCCCCAAAACAAAGGCACGAATCACCGCAAGGCTGATAGGAAGTTCAATGATAAATGTTGAGCCCTTCCCTTTTTCTGATTTTATCTCAAGTCTACCGCCCAATTCCTTAACAAATGAATTGACTATATCAAGCCCTATTCCCCTTCCTGAAACTTTTGATACATCCTTTTTTGTTGAAAAATCAGGTCTTAATAAAAATTTAAGCAATTCTTCAACTCCTAACTTTTGGGCAGTATCATAATCAACGAGATTCTTTTCAACAATCAATCTTCTTATCTGTTCTGAATCGATTCCCCTTCCATCATCGGAAACACTGATTCTAATAAATTCTTTTTCTCTCGTTGCATTCAAAATTATTCTGCCTTTCTTTTCTATCCCATGGTCAATAGCATTTCTTAAAAGATGCATAATTGGTTCCTTAAGAACATCTATGATTGAGCGGTCAACCTCAATTTCACTGCCAATTATTAAAAATTCAATCTCTTTATTCTGTTTTTTTGCCTCATCCCTTAGCCAGCGCGGGAAAAATTCAAATACTGTTGATAATGGAAGCATTCGCAATCGCATCATTTCATCCTGCAATGCAGATATTAACCTTGCCGCATTCTCGCTAAGATTTTGAAGTTCACTATCTTTTGACTCCGAACTTAGTTTAACAAGACGAGATTTTATTATGAGTAATTCATTCGTAAGATTAAATAAATTGTCAATCTTTGACATTTTCACTCTAATCTCACCAAGTTCAGCATCTTCAACAACCGCTTTTTTTAATGTAACTTCCTTTCCCTGTTTAATTTCTTCACAAATTGTCAACAATTCACTCGCTGGTGGCACAACGGCATTATTTTTTATTGATTTTAAAAACTGTGAGAAGTAATCAACTATGATAAAGAGAAACTCGACCGTCTTCCTATCTATCTCCCCTTTTGTTTTAGGTTCGGTGAGTAGGTCTTCAACTGAATGAGCCAGATTACCGAGTTCTTCAAAACCCATTGTCTGTGCCATTCCTTTAATTGTGTGTAAAATTCTAAAAACCTCAAGTATTGAATCTCGGTTTTTCCCATCCTTCTCAAGGATCAAAAGATCCTTTTCAAGTTGCTTTATATACGATTCAGTCTCGCTGATAAAAAGGGATAGATATTCTTCCAACATTTTTATATATTATTAATTTATTTCTTCATAATCCGTTCAATAGACTCAAGAACCCTTGAAGGTTGAAAGGGTTTTACCACATAGTCTATTGCACCTGCTTGAACGGCTTCAAGCACAAGTGCCTGCTGTCCCATTGCTGATACCATTAAAATTTTCGCCTTCGGATCAATCTTTTTTATTTCTTTAACCGCTTCAATCCCGCTCATATCCGGCATAATAATGTCCATAGTAACAAGATCCGGCTTTAACTCTTTATATCGCTCCACCGCTTCTTTACCAGTTGATGCCTCACCACAAACAGTATGCCCACCTTTTTCTAAAATATCGGTTAGCATCCGACGCATAAACATAGCGTCGTCCACCACCAGTATTCTCATTTAACCTCCTTTTTCCTCAAACCCCTGAATAATGAACCCTTTACTCTTCTTCTGAAAACCATAGTAAATTAATTTTATCTTAATTTTTTAAAAAGTCAATATCTTTTTTATGTCTCTTTTGCAAAAATTCGGGGTAAGTTTAATATTAAAATTGGCTTTTCTTCAGTCTCATAAGCACCAAGGAAGAAATCCTTATCTTTTTTCGTAGAGAGCAATTCGGAATTTCTATTTATCAATTTTTCATCAATCTTTTTTGTTCCAAGCAAACGATCTATTCGCAAACCAGCAATTCTGTCTTCTTCTTCAACAACCAATAATATATTGCACAGTTCATCACCAGCGATACCAAGACGTTTGCGTAAGGAAATGACCGGCACAACCTCACCCCTTATATTTGCCAGTCCAGTTAAAAAATCCGGTGCTTTTGGTACGGGGACATAAGAAGATAATTCTGTAACCTCCCGCACCTTCTTTATATCCAAGCCGATTGATTCATCGGCAACCTTAAAAATGATTAATGTATCCATAATTATAAGCAAAAAAGGTTACGAAAACGGACCAAACCAAATGGGTCAACTGTAAAACCCTTTATATTTTTTTGGACTGCGTAGCAATCGACTCCGTGAGAAACGAAAACCCAGAGCGCATTTTCTACAATAAAATTCTCTATCTTTTGATATAGTTCAATTCTTCTTCTGGGGATCTGTTCAGCCCGGGCTGACTCAATCAATTTATCGAGTTCTTCATTAGCATAAAAAGATGTGTTACCACTCGCGCCAAAATTCTTTGAATGGAATAGTGTATAGACAAAATTATCTGGATCACCATTGTCTGATACCCACCCCCTCAAACTAAGCAAACTATTTCCACTATATGTTTTATTCAAAAACTCATCCCAGGGCAGGGGATTTATTTGGAGATGGATACCAATCTTGGCAAATGAATCTTTTATGAATTCTGCCCTTTTCACATTATCAACGCCCGCGCGGACATCAAGGACAAATTCCTCAGGTATTCCACCTCCGAATCCTGCCTGCCGCATTAAATCCCGCGCTTTTTTAATATCATACTGGTATATTTGAAGATTACTATTATATCCTGGTAATCCAGGTGGATATACTCCATGTGCGGGTATTGCCTTCCCTTTTAATAATGTGCGACAATAATAGTCTCGATCAAAGGCATAATTCATTGCTCTGCGCACATTCAAATCTAAAAACGGACTTTTTTTAGAAAAGTTTATGGCAAGATACTGAGTAGATAAGCCAGGTCCTGTATATACATCTTCCTGCGAAAATTCTTGTAGCATATTTGAGGTTAAATTAAGAATGGAAATTTCACCTCTTTTAAATAATTCTATTGCTTCTGTGTCGTCATGAACTATTTTAATAACACATTCGTCAATCGGTGGTTTACCGTCATAGAATTCATCAAATGCCTCAAGAACAATTTCGTTGTTCTTCTCATAAGAAACAAGTTTATATGGACCACAGCCAACCGGTCTGTCCGGATTAAAATCAGAAGGAACTATATCACATACACCGCAGGCAAGATTTGCGAGAAATGGAACATAGGGAAATTTCAATATAAATCTGATATGATAAGGGTCAATAACAGCGATCTCAGTGAGATACTCAATAAAATTTGCATTAGGACCTTTTTTTACTTTATTTAATGAAAACAAAATATCCTTTGCCTGCACTTCAATTCCGTTATGAAATTTTACCCCTTTCTTAAGACGAAAGTCCCAAATCCTTCCATCTTCAGAAACAGTAAATGCAAATGCAACACCGGGAATAAGGTGGTTAAACTGATCAAAAGTGTAAAGACCGGTAAATATTTGCTCAATTACCTGATGGCTTGTAGTATCTGTTTTTATAGCAGGGTCAAGCGTTATTGGGTCTTCAGTCGCACGCAATACGATCTTTTTCCTTTTGGTCGTAAGTAAAAAGATATCTTTTTTAAACTCATTTATAATTGCCTTCATCTTCTTTGTTAATTCTTCTCCTGATTTTATTGTTGTTCCATATGAAGAAAAATATTCATTTATTTTGTGATACTCAGTATCAAAATTTCGGTAATGTTCTCCAAGCATTCTACACTGATTTACCATTTCCGCTGTGGACGAAAACATTTCTTGAGAAAGTGCTGAAATATTATCAAGAACTTTACTGCTTTCTCCCACTGCTTCCATTGAGATGGTCAGAGATTCCAAGCCAAATTCAACATCTTCAGTTGTCCTGACAAAATAAGAAATTAGATGATTAATGTCTTTCAGTATCTCGCCAACAACAGAATCAATGCTCCCAACAAATTCAGAAGACCTCGTTGAAAGCGTCTTGATTTCATTAGTAACAACCCCGAGTTCCTCTGCAAATTTCCCACTACGTGCACTTTCAATACCCGCATATAAACCCAAAAGACGAGAGCGTTCAGTAATCCTTTTTAATTCCTGAACCGGCCTTTCTATTTTAGTTATAAGATTTTTTAACTTATTAGATTTTTCATTTAAAGAATGCAGTAATTCACCAATATCTTGATAAAATACTTTAGCACGGCTCAATGTTTCATTTGCAAAATTGTGGGTTTTTGTCCAAGATTTTATCCGATCAGATATTACTCCTATTACTTCGTTGAGGTGTTTTGCCTCCGAAACAAACTGTATTATCAATCTTTCTGAAGTATGCATTTCAAGCTTCCTTAATTCTAAATTGAAAAAGTGCTCGTGTTCTCCCTCCAATCTTGGTTCATTTTCCAAAACTTGTTTTATGGTGTTGAATAGATAATAGAAATTCTGCTCGTCGTCGGCAATAATCAAGTTGTTCTTTATATTATTAAGGTGTTGAAAAAATGCGCCCAAAAACATTTCAGTTATTGCAGTTGTTCTGATGATACGATAAATATCACTAAGATATTCAGGCAATTTATCACTTTCTTTTTGTAAATTAATATACAGATCCTTCTGTGTAGATACACTGTTAGATATATCCCGAATAGAATTTTCAAGATACGGAATTAAGGCAAGTAATTCGTTATTGATATTCAAAAACTTATCAGCAATCTCTCTTAAATATGCAATTACATCCCTAATCTTTTTTAAATCCTGATTTAATTCGTCGATATTTTTTAATAATTCGTTAGATATTACAGGAATGATTTTAGTCGGTCCCTGGGCATTTCGAACTAAATCTGTCATTTCTCGCGCAATTACCTCAAAACCCCTGCCCTCTCTCCCGGCATGAAAAGCGGTTATCCCCGCATTTCTTGATGCAACCTCTATTGATTCGGAAACAAAATTGATGTTGTAAATAGTCTCTGCAAGATTCCTAACACCGAGTTGGATTTTCTTTAAAACCTCAGCAATATTATTAAGGTCTGAACTTATTTTCTCTGATATTAACACAGATTCTTTAAAATTCTCAATGCTTTTTTTCAAAAATTCGTGCGTCTTTTTTATTTCAGCATCAAATACAACTACACCTTCAAGAACGAGTTCTACGGTTGCAGATAAATTATTGAAACGGTGACGGATTTCACTCAAAATTTCTGAGTTAGTTTGAAGTCCAGTATCAATCCTTTGACCGGTGGATAAAAAATCTTGAAAATTTGAATCATACTGAATAAAAAGAGGTTTAAGCCTATCAATTATAGTATTCCTTAAATTGTCAGCCATATAGTATTATTTTATCGAAATTTTAATGTTTGTCAATTAAAATGTTTATCTAAGAAAAATTAGCGAAACTCCGCATACTGCTATTAAAGTACCAATGATCGCAATATAAGTAACACGTTCCTTAAATATCCAATGCGAAAGAGGAATTAAAATCACCGGAGGGAGTGCCATCAATGTAGATGCGATACCTATATAACTATGCTGTATAGCAATTAGAGAAAGCCAGACACCGATAAATGGTCCGAATATAGCACCACCCAGCATTGCAATATCAGCTTTCTTATTGGATAAACGCAAAACAGTTCTAAAAGCCTGTTTTTGGAATAAAGCAATAATCCATATAAAAATGGCACCTGACATAATTCTGATTAAATTTCCAGACAATGCCGGAAAATTGTTATACAAGAGTCCTTTTTTCGACGCAAAATAACCGAGTGCCTGGCATAAAGAAGCACCCAAACCACAAAAGACACCTGCCAAAAATTCTTTGTTTTTTTGGTCTGTCTCTCTTTTTTCATAAAGCACCAATGAAATTCCTGCGATCGTAATCACAATTCCTGAAACTTCTATTAAATTTAAATTTTCGCCAAGAAAAATCCAGGCGAGCATCGATCCAAAAATTGGAGAAAGTGACATCAGCAACATTGTCAGGCGTGGTCCTATCAAAACATATCCACGAAATAAAAAGGTATCACCGATTGTAAAACCAATTAAACCTGATATTCCAAACCAGAACCAATGTTGACGACAAGCATTTGCAGGTATTGGACTTCCAAACAAAAAAAAGTGAGTTAACATCAGAAATAACATTCCCAAAACTAATCTGATACGGTTTACCTCATTTGGACCAATCAATCTTGATGCGATAGTAAAAAAAATTGAACCAAACGCCCAGCAAAAAGAAGTTCCCAATGCCGCAATTTCACCTATATACTTCGCCATAATAATCAATAAAAATGTATGATATTATTTTTCCCTGAAACCAAAAACCCCACAATCAACCAATTTATGTTTATTCATTGATAATAAAAATGCCAGGGCGCAGAATCGAACTGCGGACACCCGGATTTTCAGTCCGGTGCTCTACCAACTGAGCTACCCTGGCAAAGATTGTTTATTATATTAAATTTTTTAACAAAGTCAATAGTTTATTTACCGCTCTTCTCTTATTGCACCCACGAGTTCTTCAATAAGGTCGTAAATGGTGATTATTCCAACCGCCTTAAGGTTTCTATCTTGAATAACAGCTATATGTTCTTTTTTCTCTTTCATCTTTAAAAATACCTGCATACATTTCTCGTTTTCGTTTATGAAAAATGGCGATTTAATTTGAACTGAACCGTAAAGGAAGTAGTCTTTTGTATTAATTATACCGATAACTTCATTTTTTTCCATATCCAGTATAGGGACATATCTGAATATCCTGTCGGATTCAAAACACAATTTCTTAAAATCTTCACCCTTTCTACAGACCAATGCCATATTTATTGGAACCATAATTTCAAAAACTTTTCTTTTCGAAAAATCAAACAATCTTGCAGCAAGCAAACTTGTATCTTTTTCATATTCACTTATCGCAAAGACTATGTCCTGATGGCGGATGATTGCGCCAATGGAATGCGTTTTAAATAGGCTGGCAAGACTCTGGCTTATTCCTGCAAATAATGTAACAATAGGTAGAAGCAGAGTTTTGAAAAAAACAATCATTCTTGCGGTTATCATAAGTGTTCTTTCCGGATATAACAGGGCTATGGATTTAGGTATCAATTGACCGAATATCAAAGAGAAAAAAGATAATATAATAGTAGAAAGAAAAACCCAATTTTCACCATGGTTGCTAATAAAATATATTGCCATAAGATTGGAAGCAATCACAATAAGAAAATCTTCGCAAACAAGTATCGTTGAAAAAAATTCTGCAGGTTTTTGAATAAATTTTTTTGTTATCATAGCCCAGGATTTTTTCTCTTCTGCAGAATAGAAGACCTTCGTTTTATCTACACAAAGAAAGGCAGTTTCTGATGAAGTAAAGATTCCGATTAGCAGGACTAATATTATAGCAAGTAAAATTAGTAGCATATCAAACCCCAGGAATATCACCAAAAAGATATTTAAAAACATCATTCAGGGTAACAATACCTAAAAATTCCCCTTCATTATCACACACCACGGCAAAATGCACTCCTTTTTTTCTAAATTCAGCAAGTAATTCGTCGATCGGTTTTGTATTTAGGACAAAAAATGGCTTACGCATACACGCTGAAACCGGGGTATTGCTTTTTAAATTTTTCAGAATAATGTCTTTGGCATATAATACTCCTATTACCTTATTCTCATTATCATACACGCAGATACGTAAATGTCCTGTTTTTTTCATTAAATTGATTGCATCATCCACCGACTCATTCATATACAATCCAATTACATTCTTTAATGGAACCATTATCTCTTCAACAAGGGCTTTTCCGAATTTAAGTATTCTATACCCTAATTGTTCTTCTGTCTCATCAAGAATTTTTAATTTTTTTGCCTCAACCAACATTTTTTTTATATCCTCTTCTGAAATATACACACTTCGTTTAGCAGGAATAATAGTATGTGTGATTGCAGTTGTAATTTTTGTGAATGGGATTGTTATTTTGTTAAGAAATTCAATAATAAAACTTAATTTTAATGAAAAAAACTCTGCATTGTTAAGAAAAATAGTTTTGGGTGTAATTTCACCAAAAAGTAAAAGGACGAATGTCATTATAAATATCTCAGAGAAATAAAAGAACACCGGGCTTAGCTGATAATTTTGCAATACCTGACTTATTATTATTGTTGCAACAGAAGATGCGCCGATATTAACCAGGTCATTCAATAATAGTAATGTGGAAAGCGTCTTACCAGAATTATCTTTTATGCGAGATAAACTCTTTGCACCTTTTACATTATCAAACAATAGACTCTTGACACGAAATTTACTTATGGAAAAAACTGCCGCTTCCATGCCCGAAAAGAAAGCACTACAAATAATTAAAACAAAGATTATAACCCAGTACAAAATCATAATTTTTTTAATTAATCAATCAGATAGAAATTTCTTTATATATTCCCTACATTTTTTATCCATCAACATTTCAGCTTTTTTTGTTTTATGGTCATAACCAGCAATATGTAATAGACCGTGCACCAGATAATAATACAAATCTTCAGGAAAAATTACTGCGTCCATTGATATGTAAATCTCACCAAGATTGCCAAGGTTGAAAGAAATTACATTTGTCGTTTTATTACGTTTAAAAAACTTTTTGTTTAACTCTTTAAGATAAGATGCGTCAGCAATTACAACATTAACTGAAGTTAAATCATAAAATTTTTCTTTTTCTAAAACATACCTCGTAAAATTTTTTAATCTCAATGTATCACAAATTTTATTATCTATCAGATTATAAATTTTTATTATTATCTTCTTTAGTTTCATTTTCATAATCAATCCTCGGATGGAAGATTCCTAACAATATAGGCAGAAATGCAGTCTTTATATGTTCAAGGTCAACCCTGCTTATAGGGCAATCATCAAGCTGACCTTCGTTGAATTTTTTATCAAAACTATCTTTTAAAATTTTCTGCAATTTAGTGACGGTAATATTTTTTTCTGCGCGCGCTGCTGCCTCCACTGAATCAGCGAGCATTACAAGTGCTGCCTCTTTGGTCTTAGGCTTCGGGCCAGGATAATTGAAAACATCTTCGCTTATTTTTTCTGCAGAATGGAGGGCTTTTCTATAAAAACTTTCAATCCGGGATGTTCCGTGATGTTCGGAAATTATTGAAAGAATCTTTTTGGGCAATTTCATATCCTTACCCATTTCAAAGCCATCTTTGACATGTGATATTATAACAAGGGCACTCATCTGTGGTTTTAGATTATCATGGGGATTTTTCTGCCCAATCTGATTTTCAATAAAATATTCTGGTTTTTTTAACTTTCCAATATCATGATAATATGCACCAACACGTGCAAGGACTGGATCAGCACCAATGGCACTCGCACCCGCTTCAGCAAGGTTACCGACGACAACTGAATGATGATAAGTTCCCGGTGCACGCACTGACATCTCTTTGAATATTGGAAGATTTAAATTACCAAGTTCTATCAAAGTAAAATCAGTTGTAAAATCAAAAAAGTGTTCAAAAAGTGGCAGGAATATTGCCAGTGCAACAACACTTATAAAGGCATTCAATATTCCCAGTCCCATATTTATTATATTTATACCGGTTCTTGTGAGGTAATTATCAATAAAAAAAATAACAACAATATTAGCAAGGCTTAAATACAGCACAGGGCGATATAACAGATATCTGCTTTTTAAAGAACGCACAATTAAATTTGCGACAACACCAGTTATCAAGAGGAAGACAAATGTCGGTAATGAATTATATATAATTCCAAAAATTGAACTTAAAAAAAACGCTATAAAAAAACCTGCATAGAAATTAAAAAAGACCGAGAATAAAAATATGAAAAAAGAAATGGGTAGCAGGTAAATCGTTCCTGTTTCGTAAGTAATCTTGCCTACAGCCACATAGATTACTAATAGTAAAAGTACAAAATACAAGTTTTTTTCTTTAAATAATTCTAAATTCGCCTGGCGGCTGTAGTACAAAAACAATAAAAATAGACCGATAAAAAGTAAATTACGGAAGATGAGTGTCTTTAAAATTGCACGTGTCCCGGAAGCAGTGTAAGTCTTTTCGAGCGCCATTAGTTTTTCTATTGCACTACGTTCAATTTTTTTATGTTTTTCAACAATCAATTCACCCTTCAATACTTCGCCCTTGGTCTTTTTAACATTCGCATAAACTTCGTCAATCCTTCTTTCTGTCTCCTGTTTGTTAAAAATTATATTTGCTTTAATGAAAAATTTAACTAATTGTCTATATTCATTTGGTACCTTTATACAGAGGATGCTCTCTGCTTCAGCGATTGAATAAATTTCATCAATTGATATTAATGTTTCTTTGTCTCCCCTTATCACTATCAAAATCTTATAAGGAATGGATTTATCTGAAATAATACCTTTGGAAAGGTAAAAGCCTAATTCCTTTAATAATTTTCGGAGGGTATATTTGTAGTCATTCTTTAACAGGTACTGTACTAAATCCCTTGGTAAACCAAATTCTCTTTGAATTAAATAGATAACTGAATCGCGATTATACACGTTTTTAAGTGTGTCGATCATTTTTTCCAGACCGCCGATCGTCGTCTCTAAATTTTTGACAACACCATAATTATAATCATACACAGGGGGAAGGCGCTGAGCAATTGCACTCCTTTCCTCAATTAGTTCATCTTCGGTCTTGGGTATAGAAAAATCATAAGGTGCAATTATGTCTTCGGTAGCAATCTCCCCTTCCTTAAAATTAAAACGTCTTCCCCCCAATGGTGGCAAAAAGATTATATTTAAATAAAAAAGCACTGCGATTAGAAGAATATATTTATAATGAATTTTTATTTTCATAAGCACGAATTATGTCCTGCACAAGTTTATGTCTTACAACATCATTTTCATTCAGATAGACAAATTTAATACCTTTTATACTAGATAATAGTTGTTGTATTTCAACAAGTCCGGAAAGAACATTAGTTGGAAGGTCAATCTGAGTTATATCTCCGGTAACTACCACCTTTGACCTCCATCCCATCCTGGTTAAAAACATTTTCATCTGCATTCCTGTAGTATTCTGGGCTTCATCAAGTATTATAAAGGCATCATTCAGTGTTCTCCCCCGCATATAGGCAAGCGGTGCGACTTCGATAACTTTCATATCAAGATATTTTCTTATGCGGTCATATGGCAGAAAATCATTTAATGCGTCAAATAGGGGACGCAGATATGGATCAACCTTTTCTTCAATGGCACCAGGAAGAAAACCAAGTGACTCCCCAGCTTCAACTGCTGGACGGGTTAAAATGATCCGCTCTACTTTTTTATCCATCAAATAGGAAACTGCTTTTGCCACACCAAGGTATGTCTTTCCTGTTCCTGCAGGTCCAATACTGACAACAATGTCAAATTCATCTATTGCTTTTAAATACGATTCCTGTCCAGGGCTCCTTGCACGCACGGTGCGCTTGGGTGTTATAATTGTACTTAATCCTTCTTCTTCATCTGATTGAACATATTTCTGGGGGGTAAAAGGCTTAGGATAAGACTTCAATACATCCTGTATAAAGACTTTCGCTTTCTTTACCTTTTCGTTGGGTCCTTTTAAATATATTGTTTCATTACGAAATACAACAATAATACCGAATTCACCCTGTACATATTTCAATAGTTCATCCTGCATACCTAAAATATATGCAGGATCATAACCACTTAATGAAATTGCTGCTTTCAAAAAATTATTTGTTCTTAATCAGGGGAGGAGAGCTAACTAACTATCCTCCTTTTCAATTTTTATTCACGCGGGATAGTAATAACCTGTTTCGGGTGTATCAAATCAGGATCTTTAATCTTATCTTTGTTTGCCTCATATATTTCAGGCCATTTCTTTGCATCCGAATATATTGAGAGATATGAGGCAATCATCCATAGACAGTCGCCCGGAAGCACGGTATATGAATCAAGGGTGGGAATCAATAAAATCCAACCCGGATATATCAAATTCGGGTTTTTAATTTTATCCTTATTGGCTTCGTATATCATAGGCCATTTTTTGCCATCAGCATAAACATTGCGCATACTTGCAATCTTAGAAAGCCAGTCACCTTCGTTAACCTTATACCTACCGTATTGGCATCTTTTCCAGGTCTCTTTCAATTCTGCAAGTTTGTTCTTCAGTTCATCGCGCCTTGATTCCAGACCAGAAATCTCTGCTTTTAAATTCGCTACTTCGGATTCAAGAGTTGAAATTTTTGCTTCTGTCTGTTGTAATTGTTCTTTTACTCGCAGTAACTCTGCCTGCGCCTGTTCTTCAGTCAGTTTCTCTTGCGCAAAAATTATTGTAAAGGGAAGCAATAAAAGTATTAAAATTGTCATTTTTCTCATTTCAACCTCCTATTTCTTCTTGCAACGGGAGTCTATCTTTGTCTGTAGCGCATCTACCTCAGCAGAGAGATTCGCAATTTCCTGTTCAAGTTCAGCCTTTTGAGCAAGTAATTGTGCCTTTGTATTCTCAAGTTCTGATAATCTTGCTTCAGCAGATTTTAGTGCAGCACGCGCTTCGTTCAGAGCATCCATTGTCTCCTTCTTTGCCCATTTTGGTCCACAACCCCAAAATATTAGAGCAAGAAGAAGGAAACAGACATATTTTTTCATAAAACCTCCTTCTTGGATTGGCATAAATAATCATATATAATTTTTAAAAAAAGTCAAGTTCATTATCTCCTCTCACTTCTGTTGACTAACAATAATTTTCGGATATAATTATACGAGGTTGCTATGGAAAATATAACAAAAACTCTTGATGCCAGGGGGCTTTCCTGTCCGATGCCAATTGTGAAGTTGTCCCAGGCTATGAAAGAAATGAAAATTGGCGAAATTATTGAAGTTGTAGCATCCGACCCTTCTTTTGTGCCTGATGTCGAAGCCTGGTGCAGAAAGACCGAACAAAAATTGATTGAAATTAAAGAAGGGGCTGAAGAAATAAAGGCATATATTCAAAAAACAAAGTGAAAGGAGTAAAATGGCTAAAGACAGGGTATCAATAATTGTATTCAGCGGTGAACTTGATAAATGCCTTGCCGCATTTATTATTGGCACAGGTGCTGCAGCCTCAGGAATGGAGGTTGATATGTTCTTCACCTTCTGGGGTCTGAGTGCCTTGCGGAAAAAAGGGGTAAAGGTCAAAGGAAAATCACTTATTGAGAAAATGTTCGGGATGATGTTACCAAAAGGCGCTGACAATCTTGCATTATCCAAAATGAATATGTTGGGTATAGGAACGAATATGATGAAGGATGTGATGAAGAAAAAGAAGGTTGCATCATTACCCGAACTCATTGACATAGCAATACAACTTGGTGTGAATCT
Organism: candidate division WOR-3 bacterium; assembly: GCA_039802005.1. NCBI lineage: Bacteria > Pseudomonadati > Caldifarciminota > Caldifarciminota bacterium. The sequence continues at coordinate 23,799 of JBDRVV010000021.1, read as the reverse complement.
TTATGCCTGTGAAATGTCAATGAATGTGATGGGTTTGAAAAAAGAAGAACTGATTGATGGGCTAAAAGGCGTGGTCGGAGTGGCGACATATCTTGAAAATGCCTCAAAAGCGCAGATAACACTTTTTATTTAAAATTATGGAAAAACAGAATAAAAGAATCGGTTTTCTTGTCATTGGTGGACCGTATACATTTGAACATCTGGATACTGTCTATCATTTGAGCAAGGCAGCGATTGAAAAAGGTATTAATGTTGATATCTTTCTTTATCTTGATGGTGTGATCGCATTAAACAAAAATATAAAATCACCAGGTGAAAGGCACATCCCATCCATGATGAAGGAACTCGCTGATTTAGGAGCGAAGATTGTTGCCTGTGGTGACTGTGCACACTTTCGTGGGTTATTTCGTGAAAATGTCATAGAAGGAACAAAACTGACCGGTATTGCAACACTGGCTGAAATGATTGAAGAATGTGACCGATTTATAAGTTTTGGAATTGACCAATGAAAAAAGTAGTTATATTAAGCACAAAACCACCTTATGGCTCATCAGTCAATGCTGAGGCGTTCCGCGCTGGTTTAGGATTAGCATTCTCAGATACAGTGGTCGATTTAATACTAATCGGTGACGGTGTTTATTCAGCAATAAAAAATCAATCCCCAGAAAAACTCCAGATGAAACCAATCGCAGAAGTTTACAAAAATATTGCCGAATACAACATAAATCTGTTTCTTGATAAGGATTCAATTGAAGAAAGGAACATTAAAATTGAAGAACTTGTGTCTACAAATGTCATATCTATAGCACAATTAAAAGAAAAGATTGATACTGCTGATGTTGTGTTGACATTTTGAATTATGAAAACCCTTTATCTTTTTAGCCAAACTCCGAACGACCAAAATATAAATTTCGTAAAAAAATTAATAGATAAATCAGATTGTATTGTCTTTATTCATAATGGAGTTTATATTGCTAAACATAAAGTAGAACTGGATTGTCAAAAGTATGTATTAAAAGCAGATTTAGAAGCACGCGGTATTGAGACGGATTGGGAGACACTTGATTATGATAGACTTGTTGATTTATTTTTTGCTTATAACAGAACAGTAACGATATAGAGGTTATAACGAGATCCTCGGCTTTCCTCTCCCTTGAGGGAGAGGACAAGGTGAGGGTGGAAGGAGTTATAATGAGTGAAATATTCGGTAAAAACAAAGAAAAGAAAGAGCAAATAAAAGAAATAATAAAGCAACTGCATAGCGGGGCTAACCTTGAAGAAGTAAAGAAAAAATTTGCTGATATCGTTAAGGGTGTGACTGCTGAAGAAATCGCCAAAATTGAAGAAGAACTCATTAAAGAAGGTATGTCTGTTGAAGAAATCCACAAACTCTGTGATGTTCATATTGCAATGTTTAAAGAATCCCTTGAAAAAGAAAAACCTATTGCACCAAGTGGACATCCAATCAACATACTAATGGAAGAACATAAATTATTGCTATCCTATGCTGCTGAAATTAAAAATGTAGTTCAGATATTAAAAACAAAAAGCTTATTTATAGAAATTAAAGAACAGATTGATTTTTTGGAGCATATTGCAACCCATTTTAAGGATTCAGAGAAACACTATTTGCGAGAAGAAAATGTTCTCTTCCCTTATCTTGAAAAACATGGTATTACCCAACCACCTGCGATTATGTGGACAGAGCATGATAAAATCAGAGAAATGAAAAAAGAATTTTACGCTATACTTGAAAAGAAAGAGGTTTTAGATTATAGAGAATTTGTCCAAAAAATTGAAAAAACAGGAATGAATATCAATGAAATGCTGGCAAGCCATTTTTATAAAGAGAATAACATTCTATTTCCTACTGCAATGAAAGTTATCAATGAAGAAGAATGGCAAGAGGCTAAGAAACAATTTGATGAAATTGGGTATTGTTGTTTTACACCGGATGTAGGCGATAAAGCCTCAACACCCACCGGTGAAGGGAGAGCAATCATGACTGAAGGCATGGTAAATCTTGAGACGGGTAGTTTCACTATTGAAGAGCTTGAAAATACATTAAATACACTACCTGTTGACATTACATTTGTTAACAAAGACGACACTGTAGCATATTTTAGCCAGACAAAAGACCGGATTTTTACGAGAACCAAGGCAGTGATTGGAAGAAAAGTGCAACAATGTCATCCACAAAAAAGTGTCCATGTGGTCAATCAAATCCTTGAGGATTTCAGAAACAAAAAAAGAGATTCAGCAGATTTCTGGATTAATATGGGTGGAAGATTGATATACATAAGATATTTTGCAGTAAGAAATAAAAATGGTGAATATCTTGGGTGTCTTGAAGTGACACAGGATATTACCGAAATTCAGAAGATAACCGGTGAGAAGAGGTTATTATAGGGAGGATTTATGGCAAATCTTTTCTGTGCAAGCGAAGTGATTGAAATAAGTATTGAAGCAAGGAAAAGAGGACTTGAGTTTTATAAGAAAGTAGCAAAAAGAACGAAGTCAAGCGATGTAAAAGAGACCTTCAAATGGCTTGCTGATAGAGAAGAGAAACAATTAAATGAATTACAGGAGATTCTCAAAAAGATTGAAGTCTGCCAGCCTTTTGAGTTATATCCGGATGAGTATTCTATGTATGTTCAGGCGTTACTTAAAAAGCATAAGTTCAATAATGTGAAAAAGAAAGACTTACTGAAAAAGATAAAAACGAATGCCGATGCAGTAGACACCGCGATTGAATATGAAAAAGATTCTCTACTAATACTTTATGAAATGAAAAATTTCGTCCGCAAGCAGGAATTGAAAATTATCAATAAATTGATAAAAGAAACTCAATCAGATATATGCCGTTTGAATAACCTCAAAAAGTGTCTATCAAGCAAAGACCTTAAAACCTGCCTTTTAAAATAAAAATGAAACAAGTCTATCTTGATAATGGTTCAGCAACCAGAATTGATGAGCGTGTCTTTGATGCAATGCTTCCATTTCTGAAAGAAGATTATGGCAATGCCCAGAGCATGCATTCATTGGGTCAGCGTGCAAAGGATGTCCTTGAAAATGCTCGATCAGATGTGGCAAAATTGATAAATGCCCGTCCCGAAGAAATAATCTTCACTTCCTGCGGGTCAGAATCAAATAATCTTGCGATTAAAGGTGTTGCCTATGCCCAGAGACAAAAAGGCAAACATATCATAATCTCAAGTATTGAACATTTTTCGGTATTGCAGGCGGCAAAGCGACTTGGACAGGAAGGATTTGAGATAACATATTTACCGGTTGATAAATACGGGTTTATCGCTCCGGATGAGTTAGAAAAAAATTTAAGAAATGATACAATACTTGTCTCAATCCAGCATGCGAACCCTGAAATTGGTACGATACAGCCGATAAAAGAACTTTCTAAAATTGTGCACAACGCAGGTGCACTTTTCCACACCGATGCAGTTGCCAGTGCCGGCATAATACCTGTTGATGTGAATGAACTCGGTGTTGACTTACTCAGTCTTGCTGGTGCAACGATTTATGGTCCAAAAGGAGCAGGTGCATTATATTTGAAGAAAGGAATTCGTATCATCCCACTCATTGATGGTGGAATCCAGGAATCCGGTAGAAGGGCAGGTACAGAAAACATACCAGCAATCGTAGGATTTGGCAAAGCATGTGAGATTGCTATCACAGAAATGGATATAAACCGAAAAAAGATTGAATTGTTACAGAAAAAATTGATTGAAGAATTACCCAAAAGGATTGAATATATATATCTGAATGGTCATCCCGAAATGCGTCTACCCAATAATGTAAACTTTTCGGTTGAATTTGTAGAAGGCGAAGGGATGCTACTATTTTTAGACCAGAAAGGAATCTATGTAACAAGTGGTTCCGCTTGCACATCAAGGGCATTGAAGATGTCCCATGTATTGCAGGCAATAAACCTTGACCCGGCAGTTGCCCAGGGCTCGGTATTGATGGTGCTTTCAAAATATAATACGGAGCAAGATATAGACTACATTCTCAATGAATTTCCACCAATAGTTGCACAACTACGAAATATGTCGCCACTTTATGCCTATTTTTTAAAAACCGGCAAGAGAATGGAAGCCGGACCCGGCACCGATTACGACCACCATCACGAAGTAGAATAGCTTTTTTATCCGCAGTTCTCGATTTTCACACATCTCAAAATATTCTTATCAATCTCAAATTCAACCGGAAGAAATTTTTTGACAACCCAGCTATTGGTCTGGGCATGGAGCGTTAATTCAGAAAATTTTGTTGCGGTTGTTCTGCCTGTTTGGTAAGTTGCAAGTGCCATATATGGTATAATCTGGTCAACCATATATTCATCTACCGCGGGCGTGCTTTTTAAAATTTCTTTTAATCTTTTTGCAGTCTCCTCTCCGATTCTTTCAGCAGGTTTTCCCTTTTCACCTAAACCATCAACTCCAATAATACTACTTTCAAATATTGCAACGGAATGGATAAAACAACCTGCAGAATCAGTGTCAACATATTTATATTTGAAATTTGCTTCCGGATATATGCTCTGAAATCCACTGATAAGTCTTTCAGCAACCCGTGCTTCTTTAAGATGTCGTGAAGAGATTGATATGACATCAACTTTTTTGAACTCACCAGGGTCAACAAAATCAACGGCTTGCAGAATACCCGGATTGATAATGACCGATACCTCTCCCCCACCCTGTGGATAAAATCCGTGCCGCTTTATATCAACTGAAATATCTATTCCCATTTTTTTTAGATAGAAACAAAAGACATCCATAAAATAAAGGATTGTCGGACTGAATGGTACCGCTGTTCCACCTTTTATATTGAGTCGTAAAATCCCTGGAGCAAAAATACCAATTGGCACCAGTGTCTGCAATATTAATGTTATTGCACCGGCAGTCTTGGTATCAATCTCATAGAATCCACCTTTTATCGCACCGGGGATAAAACTTATTTCTGTTGAATTCAATTCAGCTCCAGTTAATTCGGCATTACAAATTTTTGCTGATACCTTTATTCCTTCAAGGTGTTGTGGTTTCAATCCGGGTTTTTCCCTGCCTTTTCTTATGTTGTAGATTTTTACGGACTTTTTTGTAAGTGTAGAAAGGGCAATCGCAGTCCGAATGATCTGACCACCGCCTTCCAAGTATGAACCATCAATTTCTATCATTTCACCCTCACCCCCGTATCAAGTACGGGGCAGGCTCTTCCCCTCTCCCATAAAGGGAGAGGGGGAAAAAAAGGAAAATATTTGTAGAACATCAATCTCTAACATAGTATCAGATGAACTCTTTGGGGATACCTTCAGGAGTGTATGCAATCAGGGGCTTTATACCTGTTCTTTTCAATCGTTCAATCACATGCGGATACAAAAAAACATATTCTTCTTCAAAATCATCAATTATCTTGATAGAAATCTTTTTTAATCGTTCTTTCAATTGGATAATATTCTTATCCGGGCTGAAAGACAACATTACCGCAAGGTTAAATCTTACCCCGGCATTTACAAGATTCTGAAGATTATCCAAGACCAAATCAAATGTCTCGGGTATTGAATTGGTTAGCATTGAAAATTCTTCTGGCGTTGTTCCTTTTAATGATACACGGATGTGTAAATTTTTGAATGCCGAAAGTTTTTTTACAAAATCAATATCAAGAAGTGTGCCATTAGTTTCTAAAATAAAAAGAAATTTTGTTTTATCAATAATTGATATAACAGAAATTACATGCTCTTTGGATATCGTCGGCTCATTTCCACTTATTCTTACATAACGATAATTATTTTCTCTTGCACACTTTATAAGATTTTCCGCAACATAATCCGGTGCATAGAAATTGCCTATCTTCTCAGAGTTATCCCTCGGTTTATCACTCCAGCAAAAGACACATTTTAAATTGCAACCACAACAATCAGCAGTTGCGATACCGCCATACCAGCGTCCTGCCCTTACAAGCCGATAATATTTTCTACTATTATTTTGAGCAATTAGCGGCTTAATCTCTTCAGCATATCTTAAAGGCTCTATCAAAGCCATTGAATAATATATTGAAATGTTTGCACTGTGTCAATATTTTTATCACCCCCACCTTAATCCTCCCCCATCAAAGGGGGAGGAAAAAGAGGAGGAATCAGTATTGACTTTATGATAAAAATAGTTATAATAATTAGAAGGAGGTTTTATGCCCAAATCAACAAAAATATGTGTCATAACAATCGCTGTCCTTTTTATATTCTTTTCTTCCGGGTATGCAAACCCGAACTCGCGGATTAGCAATGAGTATCAGAGGTTGACTAAAAGAGCTATAGAAAATCAACCGACGCCATACACACCATCGTTTACCAGAGGTGGTATTCTTTTCGTAGAAGACCCTGCAGATGCCGGTTTTGGACCTGCCACAAAACCCGACCCGCTATGGACCAATACATTGAATGACCTGCTTGGCACTGGAAATTATGGCTGGTTTGGACCAACAACTGACCCAACTGCAAATGGTCCTGACCTGTCGACAATGCAGAACTATGACCTTGTTATATGGAACTGCTATGATTTCTGGTGGGATGATATGGCACTCACATCAACCGACCAGACAAATCTTCAAGATTACATAAATGGTGGCGGGAAGGTATGGCTATTGGGACAGGATATTATATACAGCGGTGTTCCGACTGCATGGCTTGCCACAAATTTCCACTTGTCCAGTGTGAGTGAAGATTATTGTAATGATGCTACTTCGTTGAATATACAAGGTCTTGCTGAGATCAATGGTTATACATTTACCACATATTGTGATTATCAATCAAATGGATTCTGGTGTGATGCATTAACTCCTGATGCACAGGCACACCATATCATACAGGACCTTACTTATAACCAGTATAACTCCATTGCCTATCCTAATACAGCACCCCTTCAAACTTCTTTCTGGACGGTTGATGGAAGAAATCCATCTAATTATAATGAATGGCTTAATATGGTTTATGGAATGCTTGAAGCTTTTGGTGTCTATGGAGTTGCCGAAATTCCTCAAAAAACTCCAGCAAGGAATATCAGCATCATTATTACACCTTCAATTCTAAGGTATAGTGTATCAATAAATTATAATATTCCAGTGTCGGGTGAAACAGAAATCACTATCTATGACAAAACAGGAAAGGCTGTAAAAACATTGGTTAATAAACATAAATCTGCAGGCGTGCATAAGGTAATATGGGATGGTAAAGATGAAGAGGGCACCCGGGTTGCTAATGGTGTATACTTTGTAAAAGCATCCTGTGGAAAATATACCTGTAGTTCAGTGCTAACTGTAATTAAATAAAAAAGTTTAAACAATAATAAAAAGGCAGACCAAAAGGTCTGCCTTTTTTCTATTGACTTTTTTATTAATACTTGTATAATATAAAAGTGAAATTGTTGCTTGTAACACCGCGTTCATCCGATAAGAAACCGCCGATAGGTTTGAAAATACCCCAACTTGCTTTACATATTCTTGCAGCATTAACTCCACCAGATATAGAACTCACAGTAATTGATGAACAAATTTGTGATATAGATTTTAACAAACAATATGACCTTGCTGGTATTTCAATAATGACTGCCAACGCACCAAGGGGATACAAAATTGCCCAGAAACTAAAAGAAAAAGGCACGAAGATAGTCTTCGGAGGCATCCATGCCTCGGTCTTACCTGAAGAGGCATTGAAATTTGGGGATTCTGTTGTAGTGGGTGAGGCAGAAGGTGTGTGGCAGAAAGTGATTGAAGATTTTAAAAATGATGGACTTCAAAAGATATACAGGCCTGGGCCATTTGATTTAAGCAAGTCCCCCCTGCCGAGAAGAGACCTCAAACTTGAACCGGTTATCCTGGGCTTTAAATGGCCTGGATTCTTTACAACGAGGGGTTGCCCGTATAATTGTGAATTCTGTTCAGTGAGCGATGTATTTGGCAAAAAAATAAGGCACATCCCAATCCCCAATGTCATTAGAGATATTGAAAATACCGGTTCAAAGATATTCTTAAATCTTGATGATAATGTCGTAGGAAATCCAAAATATGCTAAAGAGTTATTCCAGGCACTTGCACCCCTGAAGATTGAATGGGGTGGGCAGAGCACGATTAATATTGCCCGAGACACTGAACTACTGAAATGGTGCTATAGATCCGGATGTCGCGGATTATTCATTGGTGTTGAATCAATATCAACGAAGGGTTCAGCGGGTTTTCAAAAAACCTTGAAGACAATTCAGGAAAATCTTGATGCGGTAAAAATGATACAGGATGCGGGCATACTGTTCCATCCTTCTTTTGTATTTGGTCTGGATGATGATACAGAAGATATATTTGAGAAAACCCTTGATTTCTTGTATAGAGCGAGAATAACAACTGCAACCTTTAACATTTTGACACCATATCCCGGGACGCGCCTTTATCAAAGGTTCAAAAATGAAGGCAGACTTCTGACCGAGGACTGGAGTAAGTATAACCACTCAACAGTTGTATTCAGACCAAAAAATATGACAATTGATGAATTAATTGAAGGCTATTATTTTTTAAAAAAAGAATTTTATTCAATATCAAATATCTGTGAAAGAGTCTTACGATTGAGTGAAATATCAAATGTGGGATTGGTTCAATTCTTTTATGCAGTTTTCAACAATATTGCGGGAAGAAAGATAACACCGGAATCTGCTTCAAGTAATTACACAGGTCGGGCATAAAAAAGATCATCTTTTAAATAACCCTTTATTTGAAGAATCGGTTCTGATTCTTCCCTTGGTCTTTCAAACATAACAACTTCAAGAAAACCGGTCTCATCATCCACTGTGTAGAATGACATATATTTTTTCGTTCTGGTAAGAATCGTTCTTTTTGCTATCATAAGACCGGTGAAACTGTTCAAATGCTGTATTGATCGAATATCGGAAATTTTTATCTGCCTTTCAGGATATAAAAATTCTAAGATATGCATCATGGGAAGGAATCCCAATACATTGAATTGGGACTTTAATTTCAATTGCTGGTTAAAATCATTAAATTCTTTATCAGACCATTCTTCTTTTATAAAGATTTCCTGCCCTGTTGATTTTTTCTGGTTATTTTGATAAAGAAATCTTAAAAGCCTAAAATATAACTCTGTCCATGATTTGCCCAATATATCCATTGCCCCGGATTTTATCAGGTTTGTGCCTTCCTCAATATCTGGTTTTACAAAGGAATAGAATTTTTCAGAATTCTGGAAAGGTCTAAATTTTAATATTTTTTTAATCGTTGTATGGGATAGATTCCTTATTCTACAAAGTCCAACAACAAGTGAGCCATCTTTTATAGAAAATCCATATTCACTTCTATTTATATCCGGACCAATGATTTTTATCCCCCATCTTCTTGCTTCATTTATGTAGGCATATACTGGATAATAACCACCTTCGTTATTAAGCAGTCTGCAAAAAAATTCCAGTGGAGCATAAAATTTCTGATATGCAGAGAGATAGGCAAGTGTAGCATAAGTAAGACTGTGTGCCTTATTGAAACCAAATGAAGAGAACGCCGAGATTCGCTGCCATACCCGTTCAATCTCTTTTTTGCTATATCCAAGTTTTGCGGACTCAATAAAAAATTTTTCTTTTATTTCGTTCATCAAATTTGAACCCCGTTCTTTGGTCATTGCCCTCCTTAAAAGGTCGGCATCATCAAGATTGAAACCCGCGAAGCGATTTGCGATATTAAGAATCTGTTCCTGATATACCGGTATACCTAAGGTCTCTTCCAGAATATCTTTGAGGTCGGGATGTAGATAATCCACTCTTTCCTTACTACCAAGTCTTTTTAAAAATCTTTCTTTCATTCCACCCCTTGCTGGTCCGGGTCTTATGATTGCAATGGCATTGGCAATATCCATTAGACTTTTTGGCTTTATCTTTTTCAGGACCTGCCTTACCATTGGGCTTTCAATCTGAAAACAACCAAGGGTCTTCCCTTCAGAGATAAATCTGTATACCGAAAGGTCAGTCAAATCTATTTCTTCTTTTTTAAGATACAATCCAGGGAATCCGCGAACACCGAGGATATCAAGTTTTACGAGCCCCGCAATACCTATTGCATCCTTGTCATAATGGGTAACCGCTCCCTGGGGGCTGGGATAAAGTGGAGCATATTTAAAGACCGGTTCAGGTGTGATAACAATACCACTGGGATGGGATGCAAAATATTTAGGATAACCATCAATCCTTTCTGCCAATTCTGTTATTTGTGTAATCAATTTTTCACCGAAATGGTCTTTGATTCTTTTCAATTCTAATGGTGAAATACCACAGGCACGCGCTGAATCCCTGAAGCCAGCCCGGGTCTGGAATCTATTTATCATACCGATTCTTGCGACATAATCATTTCCAAACTTTTTATAAATTTCATTTATCAAATATTCACGCTGGCTGAATTCTACATCAAGATCTATGTCTGGTGGTTCACTCCGTTTTTGATTTAAAAACCTTTCAAAAGGTAGATTGTATTTTAATGGATTAACAACCGAAAGACCGAGCAGAAACAAGATAAAAGAAGATGCCGCAGAACCACGCACATTCACCCCAATCCCTTTTTCTCTTGCAAACTCCTTTAATTCATAGATTAAACCAAAATATGGTTCAAAACCCATATCTTTTATAATCTTGTATTCAAATTCCACCCTTCTCTTCTCATTTATGGTCAATTTGCGATAAAATGGTTTAATAATTTCAATCAATCTCTTTTTTGTTTCGGGAAAAATCCAGGACTCTGCCTGAGGAATATATATACAATCTTCGGCAATTTTAAAAAGATTTCTGGTCGCTTCAGGATAGATATCATAAAATCTTATAAATTTATCGGGTTTAATCAAATAAGATATTTTTTTATCTTCGGCTCTAAATTTTTTTATTATGGACAAAAGTCTATAGATAATCCTGTCTTGAGTTTTGACATAAAATATTTCATTAGCACCAATAAGAGGAATTTTTTTATTAGGTATAAAGCAGGAATCTGGAAATATAAGAAAATAAGTATCTTTAAATGCTGATGACAACTCATCAATGAGATTTAGAGAATTAGATAAAAGAATCAAACCACCTGCATGTTCTTTTATAAAATTGATATCAAGTTTTTTAAAGGCGTAATGAGTGAGAATCTGGCACAGGTTTATATAACCAGTCTTATTTTTTATGAAAAGATATAAATATTTTTTATCTACCTGACTAAAGCCCCTACTACAATTTGATATGGATATTCTTGAGCCGATAATGGGCTTTATTTCATAATCATTAGCAAATTTTAAAAATTCATTCAATCCGAAAAAAGTATCATCCACAATGCCACAACCTGGTATACGATATTCTTTTAGTGTTTCAAACAATGTTTTAAAATCAGAACCACCAAGTCCGTAGTTGCTATGATAAAGAAGGGGAATATACATAAAATGCCTAAAAGCCCAAAACCTGTCCCGTTGAAGAACGGGATACCTAAATACCTATAACCATAAAAACTGCTTGAATTGTGGAATTCAAACATTATAGGTTATCCCGGGATTGGCTGGGATGCCGGGTTTAACAGAAAATTTCTTTGCCGGCAGTATTGCATTGAAGCCGAATTTTAACCGCGTCCGATCAAGTGCATAATTCAATCTGACCAATCGGTTTTCATCTTTAAAAAATATTGAAGGCTGGAATCCATTATATTCAAAACCTGAAAGGGAAATCCCGATAAGCCTTACCCGTTTATTTTCCCTTAATATATCCTTTAATACAGGTAGACAAATCTTGTAAATCACCTGCTGGGCATTAGTGCTTGATGGTAATCTTATCCTGCGGGTAATAGTTTTAAAATCTGAAAACCTTACCTTCAGAGTAGATACCCGAGCACCTAAACCATTTTCTCTCAACCTCTGGCAGAGTGATTCAAGGAGTTCATAAAACACAGAGGTTATCAATTCCAGATTTTTAGTATCCTCTATAAGGGTTGTTTCCTGGCTCGTTGACTTCATACTTTGCAAAATTTTATAATCCCCACCTGAAATAAATGACTTGATAGCAAGACAATTCTTGCCTATAGCAGTCTCCAGAATCCAATCTGGGGTATTAAAGAATTCTCCAACTGTATTGATATTTAAATTTTTCAGCACCTCAAATGTCTTTGGTCCAATACCAGGCAGAACATCAACAGGTAGGGGAAACAGAAAATCTCTTTCCTCTTCGGGTTTTATCATCAATAAACCATCGGGTTTTGAATGATCGCAGACAACCTTTGCAATTACCTTTGTACGGGCAATGCCTATAGAACAGGGAAGTTTTAGACAATCTCTGAGTACCTGCTTTAATTTTTTTGCTAATTCAAGTGGCGTACCAAATAACCTCTCTGTTCCCCTTATGTCAACAAATGCCTCGTCAATAGATGACATTTCTATGACCGGTGAATAATGATAAAGTATTTGTTTAAATCTTTGTGAAAACTCCTCATAAATTGAAAATTTTGGTCTTATATATAATCCATCCGGGCAGAGTCTATATGCCCTGGATATTGGCATTCCTGCTTTAATGCCCAAGTTTCTTGCCTCATAGGATGCAGAAGCAACGACCCCCCTTTCACCGGGCAGGGCACCAACAACTACGGGCTTTCCATTAAGTTTTGGATTCAATGCCCGCTCAACCGAGACAAAAAAGGCATCTAAATCAACACAGAGATACATATTAAATCCCAAGTACCAAGTACCAAATCCTAAACAAATTCCAAAATCCAAACACAAAGGAGCAAAATAAATTAAAATTTTTAATCGATTTAGGCATTTAGGTATTTTGGACTTTTAGATATTTATTTTTCTAACCACCCCAATCACCTTTCCAATTATCTCAAATTCCTTTTCTATTGTCGGATAATTGTCGTTCTCCGGTTTCAAAACAAAATTGCCGTTTATTCTTCTTAAGCGCTTTATAGTTGTTTCGCCTTCCAAATTTGCCACAATTATGTCGCCATCCTCTGCATTTTTATCTGGTCTAACAACCACAAGATCACCATCATATATATGGGCATTCACCATACTATCACCCTTTACCTTCAGCAGAAAACAATCCTGCCAGGAAAGGGGATTAAAATAACCTTCAATCTCTTCAAATGCAAGTTCGGGGGTTCCAGCAGCAACCCTACCAACTATCGGTATCTTCTTTACTTCTATCCTTAACCCCCTTGCTTTCGTTCCCACCTTTGTTATCAAACCATCACGGGCAAGATTATCAATATGAACCTTCACCCCCTTTGTGCTCTTTAATCCGACCATCCCGGCAATCTCCCGGATTGTCGGAGGATATCCATAATCCCTCACAAAATCCTGGATTGCCTTAAGAATCTGCTGTTTCCTGTCTTGTCCCATAAAACCTCCTTCATCTCAAACCTAACCCATTGACCATTTATATGTAAACATTTGTTTACATATATATTATAATCATAATTTTGAAATCGTCAAGGGGTAAAATTGCATTTATACCCTTGACAACCTCCAATTTTTTAATATAATATATATAGTGAGAAGCGGGTTTTTTTTCACATTTTTGGCATTTATCCCCTATATTTCTTTTTTTATTAAAATAATAACCTGAAAGGAGGTGTTAATCTAAATGACCAAGATAGTGGTCTATGAAGGCGAGTCTTTTGACAATGCGATGCGCCGATTCCGTAAGTCAGTGGAGCGCGCTGGCATTCTTCGTGCAATAAAGAAACACGAAGTTTATGAAAAACCGAGTGAAAGGAAAAAACGGCGCTTACTCGCGGCAAGAAAGAAAGAACTTAAAAGACAACGGGAGGAATTATAGAAAGAACCCATGCTGAACAGGTTCTTGAACTTCCCAAATTGTTAAGTATTCTTGCTGCTTATTGCCAGACAGAGCCGGGTAGATTAAAAGCCCTCAATATACGCGAATTTACAAAACAGGAACTTGCCGAATATGAGCTGAGAAGGATTGATGAAATTAGAAAATCGGGAGAACGGGTTGATTTTTACATCCCCTTTATGCCAGGTGAACTCAAAACACTTATAATTGCGCAATCATACCTGCCAATAGATATTTTCCATACATTGCGCCTCTTTTTCATACATCTGAGAACCCTCAGGAACAGATACGAAAAAGGAAAGCTGCAAAATTATTTTAATAAATTCCATAACTATGAAAATATAATTGAAGAGATAAATGCGAAGATAGACGATAATAAAGAAATAAAAAATGACGCCTCACCGGTTCTTTATAAGATTAGAACGAGAAAAAGAACGCTTTATAACCAAATAAAAAATGAATTAAAAGAAATACTCACTTCTACCCCACATCTCTTCACTGAACTAAATATTGTTGAACGAAATGGCAGGTATGTATTGCCAGTCAAGGCAAATCTTAAACATAATTTACCAGGAATTGTTCACGCATATTCAAATTCTGGAGAAACCATATTTATTGAACCAATGCAAATTGTTGAATTTGGGGCTGAACTCGTTGAACTTGAAAAAGAAGAACAGGATGAAATCATAAATATACTCAAGGCGTTAACTTCAAAAATCAAGTTAATTATTGATGATATTGAATCTGACATTGATTATGCAGCAAGTCTTGACCTGCTCTTTGCAAAAGTAAACTACGCATCGGATTACAATTGTGCCATGCCTATTTTTGGCAACCATCTAAATATAATAAATGGCTTCCACCCATTATTAAAATATCTAAAAAAAGATACTGTGCCATTAAATCTTGGGATGCCTGTTGATAAAAAAGTTTTATTAATCTCAGGACCAAATGCCGGGGGAAAGACCGTTGTTTTAAAGACCGTTGGCTTACTCTGTATGATGGCAAAATGCGGAATGTTTATCCCAGCAGACGAGGGGACCGTTCTCCCTTTTTTTGATGAAATTTTTGCAGATATCGGTGATGAACAAAGCCTTGAATCTAATCTCTCAACTTTCGCGGGACATCTTTTACAGATAAAAAATGCGTTTGATTCAAATAAGACGAATAACCTTGTACTACTTGATGAATTAATGAATCAAACATCTGTTGAAGAAGGTTCTGCACTCGCTTCAGCAATAATGGAAGAACTGGCGAAAAGAAATAACATAGTTCTGGCGACAACCCACAACGAAAGTCTCAAGATCTATGTTAGCAAAAAGGCAGATATGTTAAATGCTGGTATGGAATTTACCGATAAACCCACTTACCGACTGATTCTTGGCATTCCCCAACCAAGTAATGCACTGAAACTCGCCGAGCAAATGGGATTGGATAAAATTGTTATTGAAAAAGCAAAGTCATATCTGGATAAAGAAAAAGAATCATTAAACGAACTTTTTGAAAGTTTGTCTAAAGAATTGACGATAGTTCAGGAAGAAAAAAATAGGCTCAATAGATTGATTTCTGAGTACGATTCCAAACTCGCTGAATTCCAGTCTAAAAAGAAAAAAGAGATGACGGAATTGAAGGAAAAGTATCAAAAAGAATTACTTAAAGCAAAACATAGGATAGAAGAGCTTGTGAGAACACTGAGAAAAGAAGGGCCAAAACCTGAGCTGGTTAAAGAAACAAAAGAATTTTTTAACAAAGAATTAAAAAAACAAGAATCAAAAATACCTTATTATCCACAGATTGGTGAAATGGTCAAAATAAAAGGGTCAAACAGGGCTGGTATTGTTCTCGCTCAACATCAGGGAAGGTTCAAAATAGGATTTGATAATTTATTTTTCTGGGCAAAACCAGAAGAAATTGAACCAGAGGCGAAATAATGGTTGAGAGAGATAAAATAGACGAAATAGTCAGGCAGACCGATATAGTAGATTTGATTTCTCAATATATACAATTAAAGAAAGTCGGTAAGAATTACCGCGCCCTTTGTCCATTCCATTCGGAAAAGACCCCTTCATTCTATGTTAGTCCGGAAAAAGGTATTTATTATTGTTTTGGATGCAAAAAGGGCGGTAATGCGATTAGTTTTTTAATGGAATATGAACATCTTGATTTTCCCGATGCCCTGCGTAAACTTGCAAAAAACCTCGGAATTGAAATTGACACAACAAAAAACCTAAAATATAAAGAATTGTACGAAGTGAATGAACTTGCAACACAATTTTATTCACTCGCCCTCAGTAAAGAAATTGGTAGAAGAGGTCAAAATTATCTTAAAGAAAGAATGATTGACCCCGAAAAATTAAAAGAATTCCGAATTGGTTATGCACCAAGTTCGGGCGGTTTGGTCACATTTATGAGACAAAAAGGGATAAACATAGAAAAGCTTATAAATGCCGGGCTTGTTTCACAGAATAGAGAAACATTCCACGACAGGATTATCTTTCCGATATTCAATCTTGCGGGAAGGGTTATCGGATTTGGTGGAAGAGGAATTGATGATTATATTCAGCCCAAATATTTGAATTCTCCCGAAACCCCTATCTTCAAAAAAGGTGAAATTTTGTATGGTTTATTTCAGGCAAAAGAAGCAATGAAGTCAAAATCTGAAGCTATACTTGTTGAAGGTTATTTCGACCTTCTAAGTCTTTATCAATCTAATATCAAAAACATTTGTGCACCGCTTGGAACTGCATTGACTGAAAATCAATCGCTGTTAATCTCACGATATGCAAAAAAGGCGAATATACTTTTTGATGCTGATGTCTCAGGGATTAAGGCAACACTCCGTGCAATAGGAATATTAATAAATGCCCAGGTTGATGTTCACATTGTAGTTATGCCTGAAGATTACGACCCCGATGAATTTATAAAAGAAAAAGGATTAGATGCCCTTAATAATCTCATCAGCTCTGCACCCGACTTTTTCACATTTTATAGAAGCATATCAAAAATAAAAAGTGTTGAAGACGAGGCAAATTTAATAAAAGACCTTATAGAAATCATAGGCAGAATACAGGATCCAATAAGGCTTGATCGTTACTTGAAACATACTGCTACGGTTTTTGATATTCCAATCGATCTTTTAAGAAGAAAAGTGGGGATGGATTTCAGTTCTAAAAAGCCCATGCAGCAGGAAAAGACCGCGGTAATTAAAAAACATAATCCCGAAGAAAAATTGATTATTTTAATTCTAAATAATTTAAAATATTTCAATCGTGTGAAAGAAATTGTATCAACTGAGGATTTTAATGATACCCGAGTGAAAAATATATTTGAAACTTTATTAAAAAATGAAAACTTTTCAGTACAGGAATTAGTTGATTTAAAGATTGAAGAAGATTTAAAAAATCGGCTTCTTGCCTCACTCATTGATTCCGAAAAGTTAAGTGAGGATGATTTTGTTCAATCATTAAATTTTTATAAAAAGAACATTTTGAGGTCAAAATTAAGAACAAGAATTAGTGAGGCAATAAAATCCGGAGATAATGAATCTTTAAAAAAATATAAAGAATTACTTAAAAAATAAAGGAGCGAAATGGTAAAATATTCTCAAAAAATATTTGAAAAAGCAAAAGAAGCAGGAAAAATTACTATAAATGAGATTAATAACCTTATCCCTGAGAATGTGACACCTGAAGAGATTGACGAGGTCCTTGATTTGCTTGCAAGGAATAATATTGTCATTGTCCAAAGCGAAGAAGAAGAGGTTCCCAAACCAGGTGCTCCAAAGAGTGTCCAAAAAGCTGAAGAACCGATACGGGCTTATTTCCGTGAACTGGCTCGCTATGATCTTCTTACTAAGGATGAAGAATATGAATTCTCAGTAAAAACCGAAGAAGGATATCGGATGATTGTAAAGGAATTCCTCCGTTATCCCTGTGCATTGTACGAACTCATTTCAGTATGTAAACAGGTGGAAATGGGCAAAAAGAGCCTCGATCAGATATCACGAGTTGAAATTGAAGCAATAATGGATAAACATACTTTCTGGGCTGAAAGGCAGAAATTCATTCGCCGTGTTAAATCGCTTGAAAAGGATTATAATGTTCTATTAAAATACTACAAAAAGGCAGAAAGGGATCGTTCAAAATTACTAAGAGGAATTATCTTTCATAAAGAAGAACGCGTTAGAAAAGCAATTGAAAAACTTGCGTTACAACACAGTGTGTTGAATTGTGCCATACAAAAATTCAAAGAAAATCTTGAACGGCTGGAGAAAATTGAAAAAACATTATTAAGATTGCGCAATCAAGATGGGATAAACGCATTTACAAAAGAAAAACGAAGATTACTTAATGAACTTGGTAATAAGCCTGATCGAGCCCACATATCGTTAAAAATAATTGAAAATCTCGAAAGTATGATTAATCGTTCGCGTCAGCGTATGATTGAAGGAAATGTAAGATTGGTTATATCAATTGCCAAAAAATATGTGAATCGCGGGCTTGAATTCGCGGACCTTGTGGGTGAAGGTAACAATGGTTTAATTAAAGCAGTAGAAAAATTTGATTACCGTAAAGGCTACAAATTCTCTACTTACGCAACCTGGTGGATTAGACAGGCAATTACAAGGGCAATCGGTGACCAGGCAAGGACAGTGAGGGTGCCCGCTCATATTCTTGATACAATGAATAAAGTAGCACGTGCCCAAAGAGATATGACCCAGGACCTTGGCCGTGAACCGACAATTGAAGAAATAGCCCAGCACCTGGATTTACCGACAGATAAAGTAAGAATGGTGCAGAATATTTCACTCATTCCAATCTCACTTGACAAACCAATCGACGACGAAGAGTCAAGTTTTGTAGGGGACTTCATCAGTAACCCTATGTCCGATTCTCCATCAAGAAGGGCTGCAATTTCAATTTTGAAAGATCGCTTCAATGAGATTTTAAAAGATCTGCCTAAAAGAGAAGAAAAAATTATACGACTGAGATTCGGACTTGGCAATGGAACACCGAAGACCCTTGAGGAAGTCGGAAGAATGTTTAACATCACAAGAGAAAGGGTTAGACAGATTGAAGCAAAGGCGCTGCGTAAACTCCGTCATCCGACAAGACTGCGTAAACTTCAGGTATTTAAGGATTTAATTGAAATGGAATAATTTAAAAAATGCCTAAAAGAATAAAATACCTGAATACCTAAAATCAGATATGAATAGATACGAGGTGGTTGTCATTGGTGCGGGACCCGGTGGTTATCCCTGTGCAATTAGACTGGGACAATTAAAGAAGAATGTCCTCGTTGTAGAATCTGGTGAACTTGGTGGGGTATGCCTTAATCGGGGATGTATCCCCACCAAGGCTTTGAGTTTTGCTGCAGAAATAATAGAAAATTTACAGAAGGCGCAGAAAATAGGTCTGAAAATAGCAAATAACGGAGTTGACCTACAGACTCTCCGTAACCATACTGAAGGTGTAGTAAAAAGATTGCGTGCAGGCATTGAATATCTTTTTAAAAATAATAATGTTCAATGGAAGAAGGCAAAGGCAAAAATAGTATCTGAACATAAGGTTGAATTAGAAAGCAATGGCACAGTTGAAAACATTGAAGCAGAAAATATTATAATCGCTACTGGAACTGAAATCATTGCCCTGCCTGGTTTTGAATTTGATGGAAAATTTATCACCAACACCGATGACGCCTTAAAATTAAATGATATTCCAGGAAAACTCCTTGTCGTAGGTGCCGGTGCCTGTGGTTTAGAACTTGCCACAATCTATTCCAGTTTAGGAAGCAAAGTTAAAGTTGTAGAAATTATGGATCAGATTTTACCGGGTATGGAGACCGAACTCTGTGAAAATCTTTATAAGATTTTGAAGAAAAAGGGGATTGATATTTTATTAAAATCAACGGTCCAGGGTTACAAAATTGAAAATAATAAAATAAAAGCAGAGATTAAAGGGCCCGAATCTACAAGCATAGAGGAATTTGATAAAATTTTAATAACTGTCGGCAGGAAACCAACCGACTACGCATTCAAAAATCTCGGTATTGGAGTTGATAAAAAGGGCTATATATTGGTTGATGATTCTTTTCGCACAAGCATAAAAAACATTTTCGCCATTGGTGATATAAACGGTCCGCCCTTACTCGCACACAAGGCAACAAAACAGGGTATTGAAGTTGCAGAAATTATCGCCGGGATCAAAAATAGGAGAGGAACCCATGCTGTGCCATCCTGTGTCTTTACAATACCTCCATTATCATCGGTTGGACTTACCGAAAAAGAGGCGATTGAAAAAGGATTTAAAATAAGGGTTGGAAAATTTCCTTATCGCGCTTCGGGCAAGGCATTATCAATGCTTGAGACCGAAGGAATGGTGAAAATAGTAGCTGAGGAGGATGGCAAGATTCTGGGTCTTCATATCCTCGGTGCAGAATCTCCAAGTTTAATTAGTGAAGGTATTCTCGCATTAGAGAAAGATTTGAAAGTCAGCGACATCTCTGAAATTATCCATCCCCACCCTACCCTGACTGAAATCATTGGTGAAGCTGCAGAAAATTTCTACAAGAAAGCAATACACATAATTAACTAAATCCCAAAGATCAAGCACCAAATACCAAACTCAAAACAATTTGTTAAATTGTTAAATGGTTAAATACTTAACCATATGGTTTCAGGTATCTTTGGTATCTTGCATATCTTTTGATTATATATATTATATTTCTATGCCTTCGAATAAAACTATCGGTGTTATTGCGGTCATCGGGGCAAGTATAATGTGGGCACTGGAGCCGATATTTGCAAAATTATCTTTCCAAACAACCAATGTCTTGAATACCTTTGCCACAAGGATTTTATTTTGTTTAGTTATTATCACTATCTATACTCTAACAAAAAATCCCAGAGAATTGCGGGTCAAACCAAAAGAATTCAGATGGTTAATATATCTTTCCCTTGTCGCAACCCTGTTTGCTGATTTTATTTACACTTACGCCTTCACTAAGGTGATGGTAATAAATGCGGTCCTCATCGGACACATCCAACCAATTTTCATTATAATCTTAGGCTATTTCTTTTTAAAATCAGATAAACTTACAAAATTTGACTATCTTGGGATCTTATTTATGATATTTGCTGGTATTTTTGTATCAGCGAAGACAGTTGATAATCTAAAGAACCTTAGATTTGGCACTCTTGGCGACATTTTAGTTCTGCTGGCAACCTTTGCCTGGGCAACAACCGCCATCACCACCAGAAAATACTTAAGAGAACTCCCTGCACAGGTCATTGCATTTTATAGATTCATATTTGCCGGAATAATATTTTTTGTTTATCTTTTGCTGACCCATGGAATAAAAATAGCAAATATATATCAGGTTCTTTTGGGCTTTGTAATTGGCGTTGGCACAATTTTGTATTATGAAGGACTAAAAAGAATCAAAGCCGCCCAGGTTTCTGCCTTGGAACTCTCCACCCCATTCTTTGCTACATTCTTGGGATATGTTATATTAAAAGAATTCATTACCATTATGCAATTTTTGGGTTTGCTTTTCTTAATGGTCGGTATCTATTTTATTTCAAGAAAAGAAAAAGGTGAATAATTTACTTAATTGAGTTTTGAAATATTTTTCATACCGATCTTCGTTGACTTTTTCAGGAAATTTGATATAATATTTCATTGCCAGCGTAGCTCAGGTGGCAGAGCAGCGGTTTCGTAAACCGCAGGTCAGCAGTTCGAATCTGCTCGCTGGCTATAATTTTTCATAAGATTGTAACAGCAACACTGGATCTGACGGGCTTGAATATTTGTTTGTCATGACAGTTTTATCTTTTTACCAACCTGTGGCAAAAAGTTTTCTGGCAGCATTTAGTCCACATTTCTGATATCTATTATATTCTTTTGCAGCACGACTCTTAATCTCTTCTCCACTTTCTAATTCTATCCAGCCATCAATTGCAGACTTTAAGGTATAGGCTTCAGGCGCAAGCAAATTGGTTGTCCATAACAAAGGATAACCACCAAGTGAATCTAAAATATTATAAAAACTATTCTTACTCAGGCAGGCAAGAATTATAACATCCTTTGGTTTATTATTTCCAGACGGCCTCGGTAGGCTATCAAGTGTAAAATCTAATAATCCATTGTGCCCAACATAACAGACCAATTGTGGCACCACACCATTTTTGAAGTCCAAATTCACTTCATTCACGGGCAATCCAATTTCTGTTCGTAAAATTGTATCCTTTGCAACCATATTGAGAAAGTCAAAGATTGCCTCTTTGATCGCGCCTCCTCTGTAGGCATCAGCAATCATATAAACATTCTTATCTTTTCTTTTAAGTATACACCGCTCAAGAATATTCTCACTGACATTCTCAACATTCACTACCATTCGCCATTCTTTACTTTTCTTAAAATATGACTTTATTCCACCACCCGCACCCCAGTATAAATTATTTCCAGGGTCATCACCATTGCCGAGCCTTGGTGGAACCGTCACAATGCCCTGATGTTCATTATCGCATAGCGCCACAATTGCATAAATTACAACAGCCTTGTTATCCGCCATTAATTTTTGCAAGTTTTTGACTATTTCTTCACGCAATTCAATTCTATTGCCCGCTCCCCTTGAGGGCCTTATCTGAAATTCCCTCCCTTGATGGGAGGAATTAAGGGAGGGTGAATTATCTGAATTTTCAGGAGAAAATTGAGAGGATGGGGACTCAATTATTGTCTCAAGCCGTGTCACAAAAATAGCATCAAAATAAATATCTTCCAGAGGCTCAATGACTACCTTATCCCCGGGCCTTGCATTCAAACACAACGCAACCCCACATGAATCAAAACCTGCAAATATCCCCATATGCCATACCCAGTAAGGAATACTATCTATATAAACAAGCGGAATATCAGTATCATAAATTTTTTCTGTAACCAAAAAATATATTATATCACCCTTTCTTAACCTTGTATGTTCAAAGTCCCCCTTCAATACACCATCCAGACCTTCAACAGGTCTTCCTAAGTTGCCACTTTTAACCAATTTTGATGGATAAACGCTCAATTTTTTCCAATCTTTACCAGTAACATCTTTATATGCCAGAAATATCAATCCCATACAATCCAACTTCTCTTTTGACCTCCCGCTCCACACAAACTGTGCACCAATGTATTTCTCCGCCGCTTCAAGGAGTTTTTGCCCCATACTCATAGTATCGGAATCTTCCTTTGTTTGCGCCGGCAATGAATGCAATGAAATAACAATACCAATAAGAAAAATCAAGAGCTTATGAGATTTCACTTCGCAAAAATTACTCTCATTCATCATTTTTTAACTCGTAGATATTGAAGGGCCAACCATTTTTTAGGTCTTCTGTCTTATTTGCCAATTAGCAAAGCCGCTGTCATATCTCGTCAAAATGAATATACAAGTGAAACTGCAGAGCTCTTTCCGTTATTCCATATACCCTGCGCCGGCGCAGGATTTCCATTACAATAGACTTTAAAAGTCTTAAATGAATTCTTTTGGTATAAATCGCCCGGCGTGTATAGACATAAGGCAAATCTTTTAGTTTTTTAATAACATTATTGTAAAATTTGATGTCCTTTTTGTCATTAAATGCCTCGCTCTCTCTTATGTCCGCTTTTATATCATTAATATCCAGCAGTTCAAGCCAGAAAAACGGCAATGCATTATGCCAGAATCTCTTTAAGTATCTCAACTCCTTATTCCGATAATCATTGAAATTTTTGTACTTCAGATATTCAAAACCAGAATCAACAGCCTTTCTTAAAATCCTTAGATTCTCCTTTTTCACGCTTTGTATCCGGGGTGGAGGTTCAATATAGACAATATCCGGTCTCTGGAGGTCTGATAAATAGGACTTCAATTCCCGCAAATACGTTTTTTTGATATTCTTAAGGACAAA
>JBDRVV010000020.1 GCA_039802005.1 candidate division WOR-3 bacterium | reverse complement strand
TAAGGATATTCGGTAGACTGCGGATTCACATACTGATACACCCACTCCGGAGTCTGGGAGAACAAAAAGGGAGAAGTGAGAAGGAAGAAGTGAAAAGTGATAAGAATAGAAGGCAGAAGACAGAAGTGAGAAGAAAGATTGAAGATGGGAAATAGAAGACTGACAATACAATCTGATTTGTCCATTTTTTCCGGGTCTTTCTAAATTAAGATTTTTCCAATAACTGCCTACCGTATTTGTATCCTTCTTCAAACGCCTTTAAGTTCAAAGGCAGTGCCTTATCCGGAACCGAGCCCGGAATTGCATCCTTCATTGCCTGATAACTGACCACATTGGTAACTGCGGTAAAGAATCCAAGCATCACGATATTGGCAACGATTCTGTTGCCGAGTTGTTCCGCGATTCTCGTTGCCGGGACTGAAAAAATTTTAATCTGTCCTCTCGGTGGTTTAGGTTTTACGAGGTCTTCATCAACGATTAGAATTCCACTCTCATCTAACTCCGGCTCAAATTTTTCATACGCCTCTCGGGACATTGCAACAAGTATCTGGGGTTTTGTAAGATAAGGATAGAGGATTCGGTCTTCAGAGACAATAAGTTGGGCACTGCAGGCACTACCCCTTGCCTCAGGACCAAAACTCTGGGTCATTGTGGCATGCTTATTATCAAATATTGATGCAGCCTTGCCCACAATATAACCACTCTTTATCACACCCTGTCCCCCATAACCAGAAAAACGAATTTCAAGTGTGGCCGCCATTACAACCTCCTCAATTGGGTCATTTACTCAGAGCCTTTAAAAAATGCTCCAATTCATTTTTGAATTTACTCCGAATTTGCAATGAAATATTTAGAATATCCTCAATTTTTTCTGGATTCAGTTCTATATTATAGGCGTGTCTGAAGAAATGTCTAAACCTTCTCAATTCATCAAATAATTGGCATAACTCCTTAGAAATCAGTGGAGGGCGGATTCCTTCAATCTCCATCTTCATCCTGTGAAGTAGGTCTGAATGATATTTTACGCCTTCAATTTCATTTTCAAAATAATCTGCGACAATCTCAAAAAGCTCTTCATAGGCACTGTAAAGATTATGCAGCTGGTATGCCATACTTTCAATACCAACATCATTTTCTTTAAAATTTGCTTGCCTTTTTTCAATCTTTTTATAAATCTCTTCAATGAGCTCCATCTGATTATCTATCTCTGCCTTTAATGTTGCAAGTCTACCTCTATCCATATATTTGCTTGCCTCTGGTTTTAATAATCTCGGGAAATGGATGATGGTCCAAATCAATCACATCTACTTCCCTTTCAGTAGCGTCTTCCAATTCCTTTATTATGTTAAGTATATATTCACTTGCACCGGATACTGCGACATCAATATCAGAAGAATCATTCCACCTTTTTTTGAGAAGTGACCCAAGAATGTAGGCGCTTTTTATTCTGTATTTCCTTTTCATTGAGATTAAGATATTTTCTGTAATAGATAAAAGCCGGCGCCGTTTATCTTCTAATCTTTTATTTTTTTCTGAAAGAATCAGATCTAAAAGAAATGTATCATAAGGAGCCATCATCCTTCTCCGCTAACTGCTTCTGGCACACATTCATCGGTCATTCCGTATAATTGATATTTATCACCTAAGACAGTCTTGAAACGCTGATTCATTGCCTCAATAAATGTTGGCCTTTCCCGGTCAACGAATTTACCAACAATTATCGGTCCCTGGAATTTTATTTCAAGTTCTCTCGGATCTGCATTATGTTTTATTACACTATTGTCATGATAATACTTCAAAATATCAAGTCCGGTCCCAAGGCGATTTAACCTTGCATATAGTGTAGCACAGGGTGCAATGACTTCTATAAAAGAAAATCCCTTTTTATTGAATGCCTCAAGGATGGCATTGGAGAGCCTTCTTATATCAAGGGCGGTATAGCGGGCAACATAGACTGCGCCACAGGTATCCATCAGGTGTGGAAGATTGAAAGGAGTCTCAAAATTTCCGTAGGGCGCGGTTGAACAAATAGCAGTTTCCGGTGTCGTTGCTGCGACCTGCCCCCCGGTCATTCCATAGATAAAGTTATTCACACAAATCACCACAATATCCATATTCCTCCTTGCCGCATGGATTAAGTGGTTGCCACCGATTGCCACCAGGTCACCATCACCCGAGAATACTACAACCTTCAATTCAGGATTAGCAAGTTTCAAACCCGTCGCAAAAGGAATTGGCCTTCCATGTGTTGTATGGAAAGAATCAAGTTTTACATAACCAGCAACCCTGCCCGTACAACCGATACCAGAGACGACCGCCACTTTATCTAAATTGAGATTTGATTTTTCTAAGGCAATCAAAAATGCACTGAGTGTCGGTCCTATACCACAACTTGGACACCAGATATGGGGCATCCGGTCCATCCTGAGTAAGCCCTCTTTGGGATGGCCAGCAGTTGTCTGAGTAGTGGGTGGAATATTAGCCTCAATCTCACTCATTTCAATCCCTCCTTTATTGCATCCAATATATCATCCGGATTATGGACCCAACCGCCACCGTGGGGGACGAGTAATGTCTTGCATCTTCCTTTTGCACAACGCTCTACTTCAAGGGCAATCTGTCCGTAGTTTATTTCCACAGTTATGAGCGCCTTTACCTTTCCTGCAAGTTCGTAGATTTTCTTTTCTGGAAATGGCCAGACTACAATCAATCTCAAAAATCCAACTTTAATCCCATGTTTCCGGGCATCGGAAATCGCCTTGTAGGCGACCCGACTTGAAATTCCGTAAGAGACAATTACCACATCCGCACCATCAGTTTCTTCTTCTTCATAACGAATAATCTTATCTGCATTCCTGCGAATCTTCTCTACGAGCCGGCGTACCAGTTTTTCCTGTGCCTGCCAGTTCATAACTGGATAGCCACGTTCATCATGGGTTAAACCGGTGACATGGAATCTGTATCCATCACCCGCCTTTACCATTCGGGGAACTAAATCCTCATCTGGTTTGAAAGGAAGATATGCTTCTTTCGGCCCTGTGTACCATCGTCTCTCCACGAGTTCAATATCTTCGGGTTTCGGGATAACCACTTTTTCCGTCATATGTCCAACACACTCATCCATCATCAAAAATACCGGAACCCGATATAGTTCAGAAAGATTAAAACAATCAATCGTCAGGTCAAATGCCTCCTGTGGAGAATTTGGCGAAAGGGCAATTATCTCATAATCACCATGCGAGCCCCATCGGACCTGCATCATATCAGCCTGTCCGGTCAAAGTCGGTAATCCTGTTGAAGGACCGCCTCTCTGAACATCAACAATCACACAGGGCGTCTCAAGCATTGCGGCAAGTCCAAAGTGTTCCTGCATCAAAGAAAAACCAGGGCCTGAAGTAACAGTCATTGACTTCTTACCTGCCCAGGATGCACCAAGGATTGCAATAGAAGAAGCGATCTCATCTTCCATCTGAATGAATACACCACCAACCTCGGGAAATCTCTGGGCGACCCTTTCTGCTACTTCGGTTGAAGGGGTTATCGGATATCCTGCGAAGAATCTACAACCTGCAGCAAGCGCTCCTTCTGCTGCCGCATAGTCTCCATCAAGATAATGGGCACCGGTTAATACACCTTTTGGGTCTGCCTTCATAGACCTCCT
The DNA here is from genome assembly GCA_039802005.1 of candidate division WOR-3 bacterium. Lineage (NCBI taxonomy): Bacteria > Pseudomonadati > Caldifarciminota > Caldifarciminota bacterium. Next base: position 45,618 of record JBDRVV010000020.1, on the reverse strand, counting down.
TGGATAAATTAAATAAAAGGGTAAGATGGCTCAAAAAGGCTAAAGAAGTGAAAGATGGCATAAATGGCAAGTAAGGCAAAAATGGCCATCACTAATACCTGTAAGAAAGAAATTGGCCATCGGTTTCGGTTTAGAAATGCGATAGGGTTTAGTTATTGGACTTAGTAACCAACAAACGACAACCAATAGACTAATCTCGTTTCCAAACCAAAACCTAAACCGTTTATCATATCCTGCCATCTTGAGCCCTTTATCCCTTTTTGCTTTACCATAAGTCTTTCACATATTAAATGCCTAAATACCTAAAATGTCTAATTTTTGTTACAACAGACGCAATTTTGTGACTCTTGGGTCAATGATAATATTATCATTCTCAAAATCAAGTTTCAGCCGCCATTTCTGCAATGTTGCAGCGCCGATGATTACCTGGTCGGAAAGTTTAGGAATTACCATAAATTCATCACTTAATGTATATCCATTGAGGTTGAAATCAAGGCTTATCCTTTTCTTGGCTATTGCAGAAACATTCTCTTTAGCAGTTCCTAAATGTTTTGGCTCTGGTAGTAATTCTAATTTGCCCAATTTTTTTGCAAGTTCAGGACGGATACAGGAGTATGTCGCACCAGAATCAAAGATAGCTACAACCTCTGCCTCACCCTTTGAACCCATTAATTTTATTTTCTTTTCAATAACTGCCATTTTTAGGAAGTTTTTTTATCGAGAATTTCCGCAACAGTTCGCTCTTTACCTAACGTTACATAAATGGCAAACTCCGGACAGATAATTTCACAGAGATGGCATTCCCTGCATTCATCTGGATTTTTTACATAGGGCGGATGATAGCCCTTAATATTGAACTCGCTTGATAATTCAAGGACCTTTTTGGGGCAGAATTCAACACAGAACCCACATCCCTTGCAACGGTCCTTTATTATATGAATCTCACCCTGAGGGACTTTTATCTTATCTGCATCAAGGGGTCGGCGCCAGAACTTCATAATTACCTCTCTATTGCCGCAACCACCATCTCCATAACTGTTTTATCTTTCAAATTCTTCAATTGCGACGCACCACTTGGACAGGCGGCACAGCAGGCACCACAGCCCTGGCATAAGGCATCAATGACCTTGGCAATATTCTTTTCTTTGTCTTTTTCTCTTGCCCCAAATGGACATACACCGATACACACACTACAGCCAGAACAGAGTTCTTCATCAACATAGGCAATCAAAGGTTCAAATGTAATCTTGGGCTGGGATAGAATCCCGATTGCCTTGCTTGCCGCACCCGATGCCTGGGCAACAGTCTCAGGAATATCCTTCGGACCATGTGCAGCACCGGCAATGTAGATACCAAGCGTATTCGTTTCAACCGGTCTCAACTTTGGATGTGCCTCGGTCAAAAATGCATTGGCATCACACTGTATTTTTAATTTACGGATAAATTCTTCGTTATTTCTCGTCGGCACCATACCCATTGCGAGAACAACGAGGTCTGCTTCCACTTCAACCTTCTTGCCCACGAGTGTATCTGCACCAAGAACGATTAATTTCCCATTTTCTGGATAGACCTTAGATACCTTACCGCGGATATATATTGCCCCTTCATCGGTTGCACGATTATAAAATTCTTCAAATCCCTTTCCTGGCGTGCGCACATCAATATAGAAGATTATTGGCTCGCCATCATGGACGCGATGTTTATATAGTATTGCATGCTTTGCAGTATACATACAGCATATCTTGGAACAATATTCAAGATGATTCTCTTTGTCTCTTGACCCAGCGCACTGGATAAATACGACACGTTTGGGAATTTTGCCATCTGAAGGCCTTTTCACTTCACCTGCAGTTGGTCCGGATGCCGATAATAATCTTTCAAATTGCAAAGAAGTAATGATATCCGGGCTTGTGCCATAACCATATTCTTTTAATTTTTCAGGTTCATATATGTCATAACCCGTTGCAACCACAATCGCCCCCACGGTTTCTTCAACTATTTCATCTTTTTGATTGAAATCCACTGCCTGGGGCGGACAGACAATCTGGCAGACCCGACACTTCCCACCTTTTACAAAATAAGTGCAATTCTTGGCATCAATGACCGGCTTGTTTGGTATTGCCTGTGGGAATGGTGTATAGATTGCTTTTCTGGTAGTCAAGAATTCATTAAATTCAGAAGGCACTTTAATTGGACATTTTTCGTAACATACCCCACAGCCCGTGCATTTACTATTATCAACATAAGAGGCCTTTTTTCTTATCTTAACTTTGAAATTACCAACGGTGCCTGAAATATCTTCAAGTTCACAGTAGGTCATCAGTTTTACCTTCGGATGCTGGGCTGCCTCCACCATCTTTGGAGTTAAGATACACTGGGAGCAATCAAGCGTCGGGAATGTTTCTGAAAGTTGAGCCATTCTGCCACCAATTGAAGGTGACCGCTCCAGTAAAATTGTTTCTATCCCCGCATTAGCAATATCAAGTGCCGCCTGAATTCCCGCAACGCCTCCACCAATAACCAATGCCTTCTTTGTCACATCAATAAAAATGGGTTCTAAAGGTTCATCAAATCTTACTTTTTCTATCATCGTTTTTATGATATCACCTGCTTTCCGCGTAGCAACATTTTTCTCTTCATGCACCCAACTGCATTGCTCACGTATATTTGCCATCTCACAGGTATAGCGGTTCAATCCACCGCGTTCGGTTGCATTTCTGAAAGTATTTTCATGTAGAGTTGGTGAGCATGCAGCAACAACTATCGCATCCAGATTTTTCTGTTTTATTGCCTCAATTATTAAGTTCTGTCCAGGGTCCGAACACATGTATTTATAATTTTCGGCATGAACAACACCCGGATATTTTTTTATCTCCTCAGTGAGTGCTTCTACATCTACTGTTTTGGCAATGTTTATTCCGCAATGGCAAATGAAAACTCCGATTTTCTTCATAGTAAAAACTCCTTGTTTCTATATGGTATTATAATTATGTGCCAAAGAAAGTCAATAGCCTATATTCTTAAGATTATTGATTATTGAGCGAGATTTATTGAAAACCAATTTTCTATTCTGTCAACGCCATCCTCCAATGTTATACCCTTGAATTTCGTTGCATTGCCCGATGGCGTAACCGAAAAGACAAAAGCACCGTATCCAAATTCACCCCAGTATATCTTAAGACAATAATTACCAATTGGGAAAGGCTCTCCTCCACAATAGATTTGTATTCCATAATTTTTAGCACCAGAATTTACAGTCTCACTAAAATCAAGAACATCCTGGCCATTGAAATAGAATTTATGGTCAAAAGAAAATGTCCGCGGCAATGCATCTGTAAATTCGATTCCAATAATAACACCAATCAAATAACCACCATATGGGTCATACACAGGTTTACCCCAGGTATAACATGGTGTGGGCGTTGAAAATCCTTTATTTGTGACATCAAATTGATTTGTTCTCTGCCTTTCGGAACAATAACAAAATAATAGAAACAAAACAGGTAAAATAATCAATTTTCTACGCATACTTCCTCCTATAATTTTTTATCAAATCCCAAGATTAATTTATTATTCTCGGCATATCTTAGTTCCAAGTTCGGTATCAATTGTCCAATTTTTGTTTGCCTTACATTTTTTATCTGGTAGTACACTGCTCGGGTGAAAAATACCGCTGAGCCCACCCCAAAGAATACGCTTAATTTATCATATAACACAACTCTATTCCATTGCTCTACTGTCTTTCGCATTGTGCTGGCACTCTTATATGCATCGTATGCCTTATCAGCGGTATTTTTACAGTAGTATGCGCCCAACCCAAAGCCGAGACCAGTACCAGCACTAATAATTACATCTTTTGTATAACTTTTCTTTACTACTGACTGCCCGGCTAATATACTATCGCTGGGCATCTGTAGTAAATATAGTATCAAGATAATACATCCCATTATGCCTCCTTGATTGTATAATTATATACAAATTACCACAAAAGTCAATGGTTTATTATACATATTTACTTAATGAAAAATTTTGGTGGTACAAAAAAACTGCTCACTTTTATATTGATTTTTTCCTGAAATTATATAAAATTGTCTATTATGAAGATGAAAAAAATTGAAGAGATTAATCCAGAAATTCCACAGATGCCCGGCACAAGGGATGTCAGCCTTCAATGGTTAATAACCAAAAATGATGGTGCGCCCCATTATGCTATGCGCGTATTTACAATTGAACCAGGTGGAGAAATTCCTATCCATACTCATACCAATATGGAACACGAGATTTTTATAATTGAAGGTGAAGGAATTATGAATAACGGAGTGTCAGAGATTCCTGTAACAAAAGGTACGGCAATTTTGGTTTTGCCCAATGAAAAACACGGTTTTGTTAACAACTCAGACAAGCCTTTTAAGTTTATCTGTGTCATACCGATCGTTTAATAATTGGTGGAATCATTTGATATAATTGTTGTAGGTGCGGGTCCTGCTGGAAGCAGCGCTGCACTCACGGCAGCAAAAGAAGGTTTATCGGTCGCATTATTTGAAGAACATCCACAGATTGGAATACCGTTACAATGTGCTGAAGGATTATCAAGAAGTACAATAAAAAATTATTTAGATATAAAATCCGATTGGACTGCCGTTTCACTTCAGGGTTCTATTGTCCGTGGTCCAACTGGTGAAGAGTTCAAAATTGAATATCCGAATGTTGGCTGGGTCTTAAACAGGAAGATATTTGATAAGGAACTTGCGTATCTCGCAGTAAAAGAAGGTGCGGTATTAAAGACAAATGCAAAGGTAATTAGAATCGAGGATGGTATGGCTGAAGTAAACGAATATGGAAAACTAAAAAAATATCGCTTCGGATTTATAATCGGTGCTGATGGAATAAATTCAATGGTGGGAAGATGGTTAGGAATTGATACAAGATTGAGAGTAAATGAAATTGAGGTATGTGCAGAATATTTAATTGAGAATATAAAAATTGAACCAAATTACACATATCTTATATTTGATAACAAGATTGCGCCCGGTGGCTATGCATGGATATTTCCCAAATCAAAGATCTCAGCAAATGTCGGACTTGGCATATCACCGCTGGTGGCTAAAAAAAGGGCAAAGGAATATCTGGATGAATGGGTAAAAAGCGAATTTCCCAATGGCGTAATTAAAGAAAAAATATTTGGTGGAGTGCCCGCAAAGATTTTAAAAAAATTTTCGGGGAAAAATTTTTTTCTGGCTGGAGATGCGGCAAGGTTCACCGACCCATTAAGCGGCGCAGGAATTGCAAACGGTATTAAATCAGGTATGATCGCAGGTAGAAATGCAGTGTTAAGACTGAAAAACAAAAAGGATTTTTTTGAAAAGGAGATTGAAAAAGAAATACTTTCGGAAATAAGATTTCACAAAAAGGTGCGGGATACCTATCTGCGGTTGAATGAAAATGACTATAAAAAAATTTTTGAAATTGGAAAAAGATTTTTTTCAGGGAAAACAATAACCGATATAAATACCCGCGAAATTGTAGGAGAAGTTATTAAGAGTCTTCCTTCTCTTTTACCACTTTGTATACGTCTTTTATTTTAGAGAAATCTCCACAGGATAGCTGATCTCTCCGACTATCGTTTTAACATATGCCTTCGCTTTGATACTATAAGATGCAGTTTTGAATCTTATCGCCTCAACAATTGCCTGTCCGATCTTTGTATATTCAAGTGTAATCGTGGTTGTAAAATTCTCTGATTTACCAGCCAAAACTTTTAGTCCTTTACCAGTTGTTCCCGAGAAAACTTCTGTTTGATTAACATAAAATTTGTAATCAAGCTTATCAAGTGTAGCATCAACATTGTTCGGATTCTGCATTTTTAGTTCAAAATCAACCTTCATATCTGAGAATGTAAAGTCATAAGCATTAGCAGAGATAAAAGTGAATTTGCATTCTTTCACTGCAAGGCGTTCTTTTATTGCAGAACAGCACAGAATAAAAGAAAGGAAGATTAAAATTTCTATTTTTTTATTCATAAAAAATTATAATCAGATTTTATATAAAATCAAGTAAAAAGGGGAGGCATTGCCTCCCCTTTATCTCTCACATCAGCCTACTTTTTTTTCTTTTTGCTTTTCTTTTTTGTTTTCTTAGTTGCGCATTTAGGCATTTTACCCCCTTTTTATATAAAAATTATACACATAATTTTTATTATGTCAAGCGAAAAGTGCAAATAAAAAATGCTGGTTGATTTTTTTTGAAATTTTAATATAATTACTTATGAAGGAAATGAAAATTGGATTTTTGAATATAAATACAAAATCTGATGTTCCGGTGCCACCTTCTAAAAAAGATTTTATGGTCTGGATTGGTCCGGTGATGATGACTGTAGCACTTGGTTTAGGCACGAGCGAAGTAATTCTCTATCCACATCTGACATCCCGATTTGGCGTAGGTTGGCTTGGCTTAATGGTCTTGACATTATTTTTTCAGACTGTCTGGGCTCAGGAACTCGCACGTTGGACTGTAGTATCTGGAGAACATGCAGTCCAGGGTAATGCAAGAATTCTTTCTTATCCTGGGGCAATCATTTCTATCAGTCTATTTATGTTTCTTGCATTTATGTTGCCAGCATGGGCAACAGCCGCCGCTTCAGCACTGAGAGAAATTTTAAATTGGCCTATTGATGTCAGAACCGGAACTGTCTTCTGGGCATATATTACATTTATAATCGTCTTTTTGGTGGCTTTTCTCTCAAAAATTGCCCGTAAATACATTGAACACATTGCAACCTGGACAACAATAATTGCCTGGATAATACTAATATTTGCGGCTTTACTGGCAATAAAATCCACAACAATCACACGCATGTTTTTTAGTCTTTTTGCCTGGCAGGTACCAAAGGATATGGATTGGTGGGTTCTGGGCTCAACGATTGCCTGGGTTGGTGCGGGACCTACGCTTATCTGGTATACATACTGGATGAGGGATGCAGGTTGGGGTATGGCGGGCTACATTGATGCCATCCCTGGGTGGTTCGGTAAATCGGCAAATCCAATCAGCATAGGATGTATTCCCGAAAAAAATGGCGAAAATATTTCAAGACTCAAGATATGGATAAAACGGTCTCACTTTGTTTTGTGGATTGGTTATTTTCTTGGTAGTCTTTTCACAATCTTTATTTTTGTCGGACTCTCTGATTCTATACTCAGACCTGCGGGTTTGATTCCAAAAGGTTTTGATGTGGTAAAGCACCAGGCACAGTTTTTTGCGGTTCCTCTGGGTAGAATTGGTTTCTTTTTGTTTTTGCTCATGGCCTGGCTTTTATTCTTCAATACCCAGTTGACCACGGCTGAGGCACTGGTCAGACAGAATGCAGATATCACCTGGAATATTTCGGAACGATTGAGAAAATTTTATAAAAATGACATAAAAGGTGTGTATTTTCTCTGGTGGTTTATATATCTTGTCATCTCCTTTGTCCTCATTGGCATTCAATATTTTGTAAAAGGTGCGAACCCCTTTGCCTATGTGACAATCGCGGCAATGCTCTCTTTTGTCAGCCTTTTATTTTCAATGATTGCTACATTCATAGGTTCCATTATAATTTATCGTCAGGAAATAATACAAAAAGTGAAACCACATATAATCTGGACAATCATCTTAGGAGTTGGTTCGTTTTTACATGCCTACATAATAGTGAGGGCAATCGGTTATTTCTTCGGATTCTGGAAATAATAGTTTATCTTGATTTTATTAGTGGAATATCTATAATATGTAGAAAGGAGAAATAAATGTCATTTATTTTTATCATATTTTTGCAATGGAATGATTTTAATACCGAAGGCAAATGGCTTTGTCCACTGCCCGAGAGGCAATTTGTTTTTGCAGAATCTCTCCATTCTTTTGATGTGTTGAAGTATCAACTCGATGTGAATGTGCCTATGACATCCCGTTCAATCCAGGGTGTTAATCGGATTAAATGTAAAAGCAATACCAACGGTTTGAATGTTGCCACCTTACATTCCTATGGTCTGACGATTGATTCCGTAAAAGTTAACAATGTCAATGCTACATACTCAACTGCCAATGAGACACTCCATATCAATCTTCCCCAGCAATTCAATTATGGTGATTCATTTAACATTGCAGTCCATTATCGTGGTTCCTGGAGTGTAACAAGTTCCCAAACCGGATTCTGCTACTGGCCCAAAAATTATAATAGTAACACCCTCCATTCACTTGCCTATACCCTTGGTGAGCCCTGGGATGCAAGAATGTGGATGCCCTGTTATGACGAACCATTTGATAAGGCAGACCAGGGTTGTATTATCAGTGTCACGGCACCTGATACCTTTGTAGTATGTGCCAATGGACAATTGATAAATGTCGTAAATAATCCCAATAATACCAAAACCTGGACCTATGAAGAAACAAGTCCGATTACCACATATCTTATGCACTTTGGTGTCTCAAGATTTGCAAAATGGTCCCAGTGGTATCATGACCAGGATGGTGATTCAGTTGAAATCCGACATTTTATCTGGCCCCAGGATTCAGCCCAATCTGTGATTGCATTCCAGCATCTGCCGGATGCAATGTATCTATTTGATTCCCTTTATGGTGATTATCCATTCAGCCGTTATGGACAGGATGCAGTCTATCCTTATGCCTGGGGTGGTATGGAACACCAGACTCAGACCACAATCCATCGCTGGTGGATATTGAATAGTTCGGAAAATGGGATGGCACATGAACTTTCTCATCAATGGTGGGGTGATATGGTCACCTGTGTTGATTTCAGGGATATCTGGCTCAATGAAGGATTTGCTACCTACAGTGATGCAAATTATAACTGGTATCGCTTCGGCTACAATAATTTTATCACGACAATGAAAAACCGGGCAAATGATTATTTTACTGCGGATGCCCAATCACGCCATCCAATCTATAATCCACCATTAAGCCAACTATTTGACTGGGGACATACATATTGCAAGGCATCCTGGGTTGTCCATATGCTCAGATATTTAAATCAAGCACTATTCTTTAATGCGCTTGCAGTATATCGTGATTCATTTGAATATGGCTGTGCCAGTACTGAAGATTTAAAACGAATATTCAATCAGGTTTATGGGACGGATTTAACCTGGTTCTTTAATGAATGGGTCTATGGACAGGGTTATCCGATTTATAATATCTACTGGAGTTGCACACCTTCGGGAAATAATTACCAATTCATCGCCAATATCCATCAGGTTCAAACGAATGCCCCACCGGTCTTTCATATGCCCGTCCAGATTAAATTGTTTATGGGAAATGCTGACACATTATTGAATATTCCAATAACCGGTTCACCCACCCATATTGAATTGCTCGTAAGCCATAGTGTTGATTCCATCAGATTTGACCCGAATACCTGGATTCTTTGTAAATCGTATATCTATACCGGTGTTGAAGAAATTTCAAAAAGCAATCTTGATAATAAGATATTATTGTTATCCAATCCGATGCGGGAAATGAGATTTGATTACACAATAAATATGAAGGCGTATGTGGAATTTAGAATCTATGATGCTACGGGAAGAATCATAAAGGCAGTAGAACCTCAAATGAAACAACCAGGTTATCATAAAATCCATATCAAAGATTTACCTGCAGGAGTTTATTTTATTAAAATGGTCGCGAATTCGGAAAAAAACCCGGTCTTTGAAGAAATAAAAAAGATTGTGATTGTTAATTAGAAAAAATTATTCTATCAAATATCCAAGCAAGCCCCGGCCTATCGCAACTTCGGGTATTTCTTTTATTCGGACTTTGAAATCGTAGCGCCAGTCATTCGCGAACTGAGAGAAACTGAATACCCCTTCCCAGCAATGGAGGTTTCTCGTTAACGCAAGACTGTAATCAACGAATTTTTTTAATCCATAATCATATCTTCCACTATACGAGACAGTCCAGTTCTGAGTTGGTTTTATCTCGCCGACAAAGCTCACCTGATATTTTCCTCCTTTTGTATAACTCTGGTTGATATTTATTTTAAAATTTTCCATCTGGATTGATGTTCCCTGGTCTATAGTATATGTATATTCTTTTGTATACAGATTATATGAGCCACCCAAGCGGGTGCTGAATGCAGTTATGGGTTTGGGAAACGGATTTAAAGGTAGATTAATAGAATAACTCACCGGTGAGATTGTATCATTTAATAAATTGTAGCCACTGTTTAAAGAAATTTGCGCAAAATTTTTCTTTTCGTTTTTTTCTCCAACCTTTGCCTCAAATTCCTGGCTTACACCAAAGCCGATGTTATGAACATGCGCATAATTTGGTATACCATATACGCTTGGGAATCTGCCAAACTTGAAATCCGGTGTATAATTATAGGAAACACCAGGCATTACCTTATGGAGGATTCCTTTTATTCCTAACATTTCAACACTATAGACCCGATATAAATTTGTACTGGCATTGGTAAAGAATGAATAACCGAATCGCGATGGGTATTTATTGCCCGCGGTATCTTCACTGAATACTGCAAAATCAAGATCAAATCCCGGTGAGATTGAGAAAAGGTCAAGAATGTTCTGCTTAAAGGAAGGACTGGTATGGATATTTGCACCACCGGCCTCTGTTTTCTCATGGGGATAAAATTTTCGGTCATAACTAATGTGTCCGGATAGTGAATAGGTGAGAAAAGAAAATAATTGTCTTGAAGGGGTTGTAACAGTGTAGTATGGAATCTTCTCAAAGGTTGTGGTATCGCCAAAATCAACCCTTCTTTCAAGCGTCACACTGTTTCTAATCTCACCAAAATCACGATTAAGCGTTGCCTGGGAGCTTATCTCTTTATCCACCCAGATGATTGTCGTCTCAGCATAGTCAGAACGGTATCTATTATCACTCATATATTTTATATCACAATTAAAATTAGAGCCAAAAAGAAAATACGGGGAGTTATTTCTTGCTTCAATGCTGTATCTTGTTAGCCTTGTATCAATCTCTTTTATATAATTGATATGAAAATTTCCTGCAGAATATGGACTGTAATCCCATACACCTTCAAGGTGAGGCATCATACCTTTTTTCTCCATTGCATCTATCTGAAGGGTCAGGTCAGCGTAGTCAGAAATGACATAATAATAAGCAAAACCCCTTATAAATTTCCCATAGGCACGTGAATTTCCAACCTTGAACGGCAATAACCCTGATTTTCTTTTTGATGATATTGGCACGAACCAGAAAGGCGCCGCAATAACCGGCATATCATATATGTAGAGATAAATCGGTCGGGCAATAACCATATCACCTAAAAAAACCTTCATCCTTGGTGCATAAAAATAATAATGGGGCGGAGAATCGTTGCAGGTCGTGTATTTTCCATCATAGGCATTGACGACCTTCTCTTCCACCCAGTAAATTTTTTTCCCTTCAATAAATCCTTTTTGAATCTGTGTCTTACCAGTATCCATCATTGCCTTTTTTGTCTCAAGGTTGTATTTTAAATGCGTCCCTTTTATAGAATCATTCACCTGTCTCAAATGACATAAGCCAAATGCCTCAAGTGTTTTTCTGTCTATATAATAATAGGCACTATCCGAAAATAATTGAATATCACGATATGATATATATGCGGAATCATTTAAAATAACAATTGCACTATCAAGATTATAGGTTATCATTTTTGCAGAATAGTGAACAACATTAAGACTTTCTGCTGGTAATGTATCATTGTTTATCTGAATAAAGAGAAAAAAAATCATATAAATATGGATTTTATTAAAATGTTTCCAGCACCCAAACCCAAACCCACAGACTATTCTTTCAGGATTTCTTTATAACTATCAAGAACCACCTTATAATATTTCATCGCCTGTTCCTCATCACCCATTGACCGATAGATATCCGCCAACCCCTCGTTTATTGCGATCAATGTTTCAAGGTCAGCGACATCTTTTTCTCTTCGGCATAATTCTAATGCCTGTAGATAATAGTTTATGGCTGATTCATAACCGCCTTTCTTTACTGCAATCTTACTGGCTTTCAGCAAATATTCCATCGTCCGTTTATAATTTTCTGATTTCATATAGTGAAACAGCGCATATTCCTCATATCCTTCACGCCGGCGGTAATAATCTGCAAGCCGCGTATGGCGTGCATTTTTATCCGGGATAAGTTCATAAATAGTTTCGTGGAGTAAAGGCGAAGTAAAGAAATATTTTTTATCTATTCTTCTTAAGAAGTTGTGCTCTACAAGATACTCAAGTTGTTCCTGAATATTTTCGGCAATAGGAAAATCTTGTGGGTCAATTTCGTAACCGAGGGCAGCAAGGGCATATAATAATTCTTTATTTTCTTCAAGCAATTCTACCCGTCTTTTAATGATTGTTTTGTAGTCAGCAAAGGGCAGGCTGAAATTGACAAGTGGATTTTCACCACTGTAAAGTGCATAAAAGTAATCAATCTGTTCTTCATAGTATAAGGCAAGATATTGGGCAATATTGAAGATAGTTGTGGATGGGAAATTTATCTTCTCTCCGATTTCGTTAAATAAATATTCTTCTATCTGCGAACGGTCAATCTCTAAGAGTTCAAATTCCTTTATTCCTTTTAAATTCACCTGGGCACGATTGGAGGTAAAGATAAATATAATATTCTCATCAGACAATTTTGTAATACAATGTTGTAGGAAATTTATTGAAGATGGATCAAGATTTTCTATATCTTCAACAATAACAACCAGGGGTTTTAAATGGGATAGATTTGTCATCACATCACAAATTGTATTAATGATCAATTCAATCCGAACCTTTGTTTCCATCTTTCTTAATATAGTTTCTTCTTCACCAATATTTAGGAAATCAAGGATTGCTAAATAACTTGTGCCGATATCCCTCATTCCTATCTCTTTTAATTTACTTTCAATTATCTTTTGTTTTTCTTCAAGGGTAAAATCTATTTGAATTTTGAATAACTGAATTAATAGGTCACAAACTGGTTTTAATGTAATATTGGAAAGATAGGCTGGCGCAGTTGTTCTCAAAATTTCTTTTTCCTGCCCAAACTCTTCAACTAATTGATCAATGAATACCGTTTTTCCTGTTCCATCCGGTGCAAATATCAAAGCGGATTTTGTAACATTAAGAAAATTTTTGAAGGCATCAATCATTAAAGGACGGGGAATAATTCTTATTTGCTTTTTAAGTTCAGGGAATCTTTCCTTTCCTTTTGGGCAGTCAATACGACAGACAAGAATCTCTGTCTTCATGCCCTCTATTGTAAGCATCCCCAATGAAGTAATATCAAAACTTTCAAGAATTGCTGGCTCGGTATCTGCGGATGTCAGTATCTCTCCAATCTGGGCAATACGTGCCAGTCCCTTAGCAATGCCTATGTATTGAGATATGCCCGTGCGAATCTCTGGATAAATCTCTTTAAGTTTAAACAGGCAGTTAATTATATTTATATCATCATTGGAGAAAACAATTAAATGTTTCTCTGCCTGTTCAACTTTTGAACCAAACCTTTTCAGATTTTCAATAAGATTATGGAATGGCTTTTTCTTTAAATCTCTTACGAGAATTCCAATGTAATACATATTTAACTCCTGATTTTAAATGGTTTTTTTAATAATGTAGCCAAAGGAAAAAATTTAAATTCTTCGTTTTTATTCATAGTTGCAATAACGATATCCGGAGCAAACTCGTTAAGCACCTGTAAGCAGGCACCGCAGGGAAGAATGAAATCATACTGTGGCGAATACATAAGTAATAAAGAAAATTTTTTAACGCCTTCAGAGATACCTTTAAAAACTGCCACTCTTTCTGCACAGATAGTAAGTGAATAAGAGCTATTTTCAATATTTGTTCCAGTATATATCTTCCCATCCGAAGAGTACAATAGGGCACCCACCTGTATTTTTGAATATGGAGCATATGCATACTTTACCGTCTCTTTAAGTTTTTTTATCAGAACTCTGGATATCTTCATCTATTTCCTTTATCCCATTATAATATCAAGAAAATCTTCGCCATTTTTCAAACCGTCTATTTTCATATACCGTGCAATCGTCCGGGCAAGATCAGCAAAAGTATTCCTCACCCCAATTTCTTTTCCTTTCTTTGCATTAAAATAAGCAATAACGGGTACATATTCTCTTGAATGGTCAGTTGATGGTGTAGTTGGATCATTTCCATGATCGGCAGTGATAAATAATAAATCATACTCCTTCAAATCCCGCACAATTTTTTCAATTCCAGCATCCATTTCTTCTAATCCCCGGGCAAAATTCAATATATCATTACGATGTCCCCAGTCCATATCAAATTGAACAAAATTTGCTACAATTAATCCTTGGTCAACTTCCCCCAATGATTTTATAACAAAATCCACGCACTCAAGGTTATTAACAGAGTGAAAGGACTTTGTATAACCCTGTTTAGCAAATATATCATCTACTTTGCCTATCGCAATGACCTCAAATCCACTCTCTTTTGCATAATCAAGGAGTGTAGGCTCAGGTGGTTTCATAGAAAAGTCCTTTCGGTCTTTTGTGCGATAAAAATCAGGCGGTTGTCCTGCGAATGGACGGGCGATAACACGCGCGACACCATGTTCACCCTGTAATAGTTCTCGTGCTATCTCACAAAATCTGTATAATTCATCAAGAGTGAAGACATCAATATGACAGGCAATCTGGAATACGCTATCTGCCGATGTATAAACTATCGGCATTTTTTTTGCAATATGTTCCGCACCAAGTTCTTTTATGATCTCGGTACCTGAGGCAGGATAATTTCCCAGGGTTTTGTAACCAATTCTCTTTTCAAATTCTTTTATAATTTCTTCAGGAAAACCATCGGGGTACGTTGGAAAAGGCTTTTTAAGTATTACCCCCATCAATTCCCAATGCCCGGTCGTTGAATCCTTTCCCGGAGAAATCTCTGCCATTTTGCCAAAAAATCCCTTTGGGTTTTTAATTCTTTTCACACCCTGAATTTCAAGAATGTTACCGAGTCCAAGATTCTCAAGGAATGGTAATTTCAGCCCGCCTACTGCCTTTGATAAATTACCAAGGGTATTGCTTCCCTGGTCATTGTATTTATAAGCATCAGGTAGCTCACCCACTCCCACACCATCAAGGATTAAAACAACAGCCCTTGCCATTGAATTATTATATACATAAATCTATTTTTGTAAAGTAATTTTTATCGTCAACTTGACTATAAATAAGTTTTAAATATAATCATCTATGCCCGCACTCATTGTCAGAGATTTATACAAAAATTTTGGTAAAATCAAGGCGGTTGATGGAATTTCTTTTGATGTGGCAGAAGGCGAAATTTTTGGTCTGATCGGTCCAAATGGTGCAGGTAAGACAACAACTTTAAGAATGATCGCAACACTTTTGCAACCCACAGATGGAATTATAGAAATATTTGGATTTAATGTATTAAAAGAAGGCACGAAGATAAGAGAAATGATAAGTTATCTTCCAGAAGAAGCAGGTGCATACAAAAATCTTAAAGGGATTGATTATCTTAAATTTATGGCAGGTTTTTATGCAAAGGACAATCAAGAAAAACAAAGTATAGTAGAAAGGGCGGTTGAGATAGCAAAACTTGGAGACCGTCTGAATGACCTTATCAGGAACTACAGCAAGGGGATGGTAAGAAAATTGCTCCTTGCCCGTGCCCTGATGCATAATCCGAAATTAGTGATACTTGACGAACCAACATCGGGGCTTGATGTGATAAATTCGCTTGAGGTGCGAAATCTTATCATTGATTATGCAAGGACCGGCACAACGGTAATTGTCTCTTCACACAATATGCTTGAAGTTGAATTCTTATCAAATAGAGTGGCGTTCATCCATCAGGGCAAAATTGTTGAATTCGGGACTCCATCAGAATTACGCAATAAATACAGGGCAGAGAACCTTGAGCAGGTATTTGTAAAGAGTATAAGTTAAAAAGATTAATGAAGAAATTTTTAAATATCTTTCAAAAAGAAATAAAAGACCTTCTGACCTTAAGGATGATACTTCCATTTTTAATGTCCATATTTATACTATTTTTTATCGGTCAGGTTATGCAAAGAGAAGTCGGAAGGGCGATGAAACCCGTTCATATTGGTATTATGGACAAAGATAAAACAAATTCATCTTCCGCGCTAATTGAAGGTTTAAAAAATACAAAGAATTTAATCACAGTTATTTCTGCAGAGGCTGATACCCAGGCGGTAAGGATTGCAAAGGAACAAAACCTTTCTATGGTTGTGATAATTCCTGAAGATTACGAATTAAATTTAAAAAATAAACTGAGTGCTGAAATCAGAGTTTATTCAATAATAACTTCCTTAGGAATTGCGTCTTCTGCCCAGCGTGTAAGTGTGAGAAATTTATTACAAACACTCAATAAAGAAGTTGCAGAATTGTTTTTAAAGGAGATAAATCCCAGCCTAAATTTAGAAATACTTCGCGAACCTATAAAGGCTAAAGAATTCGTTGTCTTAAAAGATATCATTCAGCCGGGCAATGCAGCATTTATCATTGCCTACATTTCAACGCAAACAGTTATCGTACCCGTGGCACTTTTAATGTTAATCATAATAACTGGCACAATGATTGCATCATCAATTGCCCAGGAAAAGGAAAACAAGACCCTTGAGACAATCCTTACGGTCCCTGTTTCGCGATTTACAATTGTTCTTGCCAAGATGCTTGCGGCAGTAGTCCTTGCTATATGCTTTGCACTATTCTTTGTTTTAGCGATGGGCAGTTATATGTCTTCATTTGGTAGTATAGGCACGAGCACAACTGCTGATTTTCAGGGTTTGGGCACAGGTATAAATCTTAGTCTTGATACATACGGCAAAATTTTATTGGGTATAAGCATATTTTTATCGATAGTTAATGCCCTTGCCTTAGCAACACTTTTAGCATTATTTGCCCAGGATGTCAAAGATGCCCAGACCACGATTATGCCGCTCACTATAATGATACTAATCCCATATTTCTTTGCCCTGACCTTTGATCCCGGATCAATGAGTCTGGGTTTAAAGATCTTCACATTTTTAATCCCATTCTCTCATACATTCTTTGCCTTTAAGTTTCTACTCCTCGGACAGAGACTTCCTGTGATACTGGGAATTTTTTATCTACTTTTCTTTGCTGTCGTCTTGCTTTTTATTGCTACAAAAGTCTTTTCGTCAGAGAGAATTTTGACCATGAAGTTCAGTTTTGGAAAATTAAGGAGGATAGTATGAAAATACTGATTCTCGGTTGTGGAATGCAGGGCAGAATTGTAGCAAAATATCTAATAAACTATTATTCTGAAATTACCGTCCTTGACATTGATGAAAATAACCTCAAAACTTTGGATTGCCCTAAAATTAAAAAGGTAAAATTTGATATAAAAGACCAAAAAAGATTGATAAGATTGATGAGCGATTATGATTTAGTGGTTGGCGCCCTGCCGGCGCGGTTTGGGTTCTACTCAATGGAGTGTGCAATTGAAGCCGGGATTGATATGGTTGATATGTCATATTCTTCAGAAGACCCCTTTTTACTTGACCAGGACGCAAAAAAGGCTGGAATAAAAATCGTTCCTGATGCAGGTTATGCGCCAGGTTTGAGTAATATCCTTGTGGGTGAAGCATACACCTATATGAAAAAAATTGACAATTTGAAGATAATGGTTGGTGGCATTCCACAAAAGCCAGTTCCACCTTTCAATTATCGCATTACCTGGTCACCGAGTGATTTGATTGAAGAATATACAAGACCAGCAAGGATTTACCAAAATAATAAAGTAATAACCGTACCCGCACTCACTGGAATAGAAGAATTTTATATCCCTGATATTGGCAAACTGGAGGCATTTTATACCGATGGCTTACGCACATTGTTGAAGACTATGTGTACAATAAAAAATATGGAAGAAAAAACGATTCGGTATGCAGGTCATGCAACAATTTTTAAAACTTTGATTGAATGTGGCTTTTTTTCAAACAAAGAGGTAAAGTTTAACCACACTAAAATCCCTTGTTACGAGTTTATGTTCAATTACCTTAAAGAGGAATTGAGCAAAGGACCGGAATATGATATTACTATTTTGATTATTCAATTACAATCAGGTGCGAAACAGAAAAAATATCGGATAATTGATTATTATGACAGAAAAAACAAAATTACTTCAATGGCAAGGATGACTGCATATTCATGCGCGGTCATTGCTCGATGTATAAAAGATTATCCTCAATTTGGCGTAATCCCGCCCGAATATCTTGGTATGAACCCGCAATTCTGTGAATTTATTAAAAAAGAATTGAAAAAACGTAAAGTTAGAGGACTCTAATCTTTTAAAACGAGAAACTTCAAAACTTTCCTAATTTAAAAGTTATATGCCCGGTTGCACCACTCAAACTTCTGTCACTTATTCCTTCAAGTTCTGCACCATAAATATAGCGATAAGAGCCTCCAATATCAACGCGAAAGACTCTGGTAATATTAATTGTCATTTCTGCAGATGGTTCTAAGACAAAGAAAAAATCTTCATACCAGGGTTCTTCATAGGCGGGAAGTCTGTATTGAACAGAACCACCGCCAATGAGAGTATGTGTTCCAAAATGAACCAATCTTCGTGAACCGAATATCAATTCAAGTATAATGCCGCCGTAACCAAAATCCATATTGAAATTTCTCATTGGATAATTGGTATTCACTTCCATTCTATTCACCATTCCATATAGGCCACCACCTATGCCCAAAAAACGATTAAATGTAACTCCACCCCTTACACCCATTAACATTGCAAATTGGTCATTCAACTCGGTAAATTTTATTGTCAATCCACCAAAGCCTCCTCTATCAACCGGACCTTTTATCAATACCTCATCCTCTCTTTGTTTTGGCACAGTCTCAATCTTCAGTGCAAAGCCTGTTACCAATATCATTAAAAAGATAGTTATGATCTTTTTCATAATAAACTCCTTTCACCTAATTATAATGCAAAAAATATGCCTGGATTTATCCTTGAAATCTTGGGAGTTTATAAATTTTTTTGCATAAAATTTGATAGTTGGTGCACAAATTTTGTGCTAAATTTATGTGGTTTCTATTTTTGCAAGACGGTTTCTGATATATTCTGCCCTTCTTATATCCCTTTCCTGTTCTTCAAGAATTTCTCCATAATATAGTTGTATATTACCGGGTCTTGTAATGAGCATTATCTCATTAAGAACATTTATTTCAAGAAAATTTATTATGCCCAATCCTATTCCGAGTCTTACGGCTGAGAGAAGATTTAAAACTTCATCACTATTTATGAGTCTTGCTGAACGCAGTATTGCAACACTACGATATATCTTATCTTCAAGTTCAAATCTTGCACGTTTCATTATTACATCCCTTGCTTTTCTTTCAAGGTCTATTAGCATCCGTGCAAATTTGTTTATCTTTTCTATCAGTTCATCTTCCTTAAATCCAAGGGTATGTTGGTTTGATATCTGGAATAGATTACCTTTTATTTCGGTTCCTTCACCATATAAGCCACGAACAGTCATTCCCAAACTGTATGTACTCTTCAAAATTTTATCAATTTCATTTGTGTAAACAAGCCCCGGTAGATGGAATAGAACCGATGCCCTCAGCCCGGTTCCGAGATTCGTTGGGCAAGAAGTAATGAATCCATAATTCTCGTTGTAGGCATATCCGAGCTCCTGTCCAAGGATTTCTTCAAACTCATATACGGCACTTGCGGTATTTGTCAAATTCAATCCACAGGATAAACCCTGAATTCTCAGGTGATCTTCTTCATTCACCATAACTGTAACATTTCCTTTTTCACTTATAAAAACTGCCGTGGGTTGTTCCTTTTTTATTATCGCAGGCGAAATTAAATGAGATTCAAAAAGGGATTCTTTCTCAAGTGGTTTCATTTTGTTTAAATCCAGATACTTTCCTTTAAAGTTCATCTCTAATGCTGATTTTACAACCTGAACAAGTTTTTCTGCATCCTGATTTTTCATCTTTATTTCAAAGGGGATACCCTCAATATTCCTTGCTACCCTTGTGCGCGTAGAAACAACTATTTCCTTTTCTTCGCATTCCTGATTAAATTCAGGAGAAATCAGCCACTTGATATTATCAAACATTCTCAACACCCAATGTTTTTAATTTATCCCTTATCTGAGCAGCATCTTCATAGGCCTCTTTTTCAAGGGCACGCCTTAATTCTTCTTTTAATCTGAAGACCTCTATTGCCCTTCTACCACCCGGCTTTGCCCTTTTTCCGATATGCTTTTCGCTATTCTGGACTTCTTTAATCATTGTCTTGATATATGGTTCAAAAACATTAAGACAATTGGCACATCCAAATCTCCCAACCTTCTTGAATTCAGCAAGATTCAAAAAACATACCGGGCATATCACATTTTCATCTTCGTGACTTGTATTCTTAAGTAATTTCTGGAGAACTTCCAGGGGCGATAATTTTTTCTCACTCAAAATACCCTTTTTTTTGGCACAATCTTCACAAAGGTGAACTTCTTTTATCTGTCCGCCTGAAACATCTTTAAAAAAAATGCTTGCCGGCTTTTTCTTGCAATCATCACAAAGCATATAACCTTCCTTCTTTTAAATTATAAACAATATCACCCAATCTTGCAATATCCATTGAATGCGTGACCAGAATTATTGTTCTTTCTTCACTTTTTAGATGAATAAACATATCCATTAGTTTATTCGTATTTTCATAGTCAAGATTACCTGTGGGTTCATCGGCAAGGATCAAAAGCGGATTGTTTATTAAAGCACGGGCGATTGCTACCCTTTGTCTCTCTCCGCCCGAAAGTTCATCGGGTAATCGTGAACTTTTATCTATTATCCCGAGCATCTCAAGAATCTCAAATGCCCTTTCTTGAGCAGATTTTATATTCTCGCCATTGAGATAGGCAGGAAGCATAATATTCTCTAAAACCGTGAACTCAGGTAAAAGGTGGTGGAATTGAAAAACGAAACCTATGTTTTTATTCCGTATCTTTGATAATGATTCGTCATCATTTTTAAATAGGTCAATATTATTAAATAATACCCTTCCTTTTGTAGGGCGATCAAGGCTCCCCAGGATATTAAGCAGGGTAGATTTCCCGCTTCCCGAAGGACCAAATATCACCACAAACTTTCCTTTCTCTACCTTGAGATCAATACCACGAAGAACATTTATTGTTTCATTTTTCAAATAATATATTTTTTCAATATTCTCAGCAATCAATATTTCATTCATTGCGTAATGCCTCCACGGTTACAAGGCTTGCAGCACGAAATGCAGGATAAATTGTTGCCAAAAAACTTATGAGTATCGCAGCGATTGAAACCGCAACAAAATCATTAAAAGACATTTCTACAGGTAGGGTCTGGATAAAATATACATCTCCCGGGAGGTTTACAAATTGATATTTATTTAAAAGATAACAGGCAATAATTGAAAACACTATTCCTAAAATTGTGCCAATGATACCCATTATACTTCCCAGGAAGATGAAAACACGCATAATCTGCCTTCTGGTAAAACCATAGGAACGCAGAATACCGATCTCTTTTGTCTTTTTCTTGACAATGTTAACCAGAGTGCCTACAATATTAAATCCGGCAACAATTATAATCAAAGTTAATACAATGAATGTAACAATCTTTTCTAATTTTAATGCTGCGAATACGGAATGATTTGATTCTATCCAATCCTGGACGCGAAATGGATAACCAATTTTTTCTTCAATTTTTTTTGAATAAACCGGTGTTTTATAAACATCATCCACCTTCAGTTCAATCGCACTCACTGCGTCGCCAATTTCAAATAATGATTGAACATCTTTGAGATTCATATAAACGATCGTGGCATTAAAATCATAAACACCAAGATCAAAAATTCCTTTAAGGATCAATCGCTTTGAACGAGGCAGAAGTCCAATCTGTTCGGTAAAAGGCGAAGTGATAATTATTGTATCACCAACATTCGCTTTCAGATTATGTGCCAGTTCAACACCAATCACGCAACCGTTTTCAAGGTCAAATACGCCATCAATTATGTGCTCACTTACTTCGGTTATATTCTTTTCTAATTCAGGTATTACACCTCTGATTACAACCCCATCTACATTTCTCTTATTTCGGATCAAAGATTTGGTGATGATGAAAGGTGCCTTTGCCTTAATAAATGACAGCCCTTCAAGTTTTTCCATAATCTCCCGATAATTTTCTAATGGCTCATTAAAAAATCTCCGAACTACTATATGCGGTGTCCCGCCGAGGATACGCCGCCTCAGCTCATTTTGAAAACCATTCATTATGGAAAGGGTGATAAGCAACGCACTGACACCCACAAATATGCCACCAATCGCTATAAGCGTGGATAGGGAAAAAAACCTCCTGTTTCTGGAGCGCAGGTATCTGCGGGCAACGAATAGTTCAACGAGCATCCTCTCTCCTTAATTGTGGGAAGAGTATCACATCCCGTATTGAAGGTTGATTTAAAAGTATCATACATAAGCGGTCAACGCCTACCCCTAATCCACCGGTCGGGGGCATGCCATATTCAAGTGCCTCAAGGTAATCCTCATCTATCTCACCAATGCCTTCTTCTTTCTGGGCCAATTGTTGTTCAAACCTCTTTCTCTGATCAATCGGGTCATTCAATTCACTAAATGCGTTGGCAACCTCAAGCCCGAAAATAATCAACTCAAATCTTTCAACAAGTTCAGAATTGTCGCGGTGTTCCTTGGCAAGTGGTGAAATAATCTTGGGATAATCAATGACAAATGTTGGTTCCAGTAGATTCTTCTGAACAAGTTCACTGAATAGTTTGTCAATTTTATAACCAATCGTTTGTCCCTCGGTCTTAATTCCAAATTTCAAACATAACGCATCAAGTTCTTTTTCAGAAATTCCAAGAATGTCCACGCCCAATCTTTCTTTAAGTGCCTCAGTATATTTGACTCTTTTAAAAGGTCTCTTTATTTCAACGGTCCTATCTTGAAATGTGATACGATTTTCAGAATAAAGGTTTTTCACAAGAAATTCAAAGAGTTCTTCCACCAATTCCATTACACCAAAATAATCAGTATATGCCTGATATGCCTCAATCATTGTAAACTCTGGATTATGGAATCTATCCAATCCTTCGTTTCTAAAATCTTTGCATAATTCCCACACCCTTTCATAACCGCCAACAATCAACCTTTTTAGGTAAAGTTCGTCTGCAATACGCAGATACATCTCTTGTCCCAAGGCATTATAGAAGGTCTTAAAAGGTCTTGCTGCAGCACCACCGTATATCGGTTGTAAGATCGGAGTCTCTACCTCAAGAAATCCTTTTGAATCAAAGAACTTTCGTAATAGAGAAATTATTTTAGAACGATTTTTGAATATTTCTCTCACTTCTGTGTTTGCAATTAGATCAAGATATCTTTTGCGGTATCTAATCTCAATATCCTTTAATCCATGCCATTTTTCTGGTAGGGGTCTCAATGATTTTGTAAGAAGAACAAATTTTTCAACAAGGATAGTTATCTCGCCAGTCTTCGTTTTGAATACCTTTCCTTCCACGCCGATAAAATCGCCAATATCAAAGTTTTCAAAAACAGTAAATTCTTCTCCCAGGTCCTGTTGTCTAAGATAAATTTGAATCTTTTCGTTTTCATCATTGAGTGTTGCAAATGTAGTCTTACCATGCCCTCTTATCGCAATAATCCTTCCCGCAGTTTTAACCACAATCTGGGAACTGGATAGTTTTTCAAAATTCTGTTTAATTTCACTGAAGTTATGGGTTCTATCAAATCTATATGGATAAGGGTTAATATTTAGTTCTTTTAATTTATTTAGTTTATTAATGCGCTCTTCCATACAGAATAATACACTAAACATTGCAAAAGTCAACTGGGTTGCTAAATCTCATTGATTTTTTCTTTCAATTAGGTATAATCAAAAATATGTGGAAAAAGTTAGTCTATCTTATATGCCTTATCAATGCGGTATGTGAAAAATCTTTCCATTCCAATGAACTTAGAATTGTCTCTCTATCACCGGCCATGACCGAAATAATCTTTGCCCTCAGAGCCGAAAATTATCTTGTTGGCACGACCACCTATTGTGATTTCCCAGATTCAGCAAAAAAGATTTACAAGGTTGGTGATTTTTCAAATCCATCCATAGAAAGGATTATCAGTCTTAAGCCGAATCTTATTATCGTAAATCTTCCCGAGCAATCAAGAATAAAAAATCAAATTGAAAAATATGGATTAAAAATATTTGTTACCGCTCCGGAAAAACTTGAAGATATTTATAAAGAAATATCGGAACTCGGTAAGGTCATAAAAAGAGAAAAAAATGCAGATTCTCTTATCAATTATATGAAAGCAAATATCAGACCTTTATCCCGGATAAAGAAAAAAGTCTACATTGAAATCAGTGCAAGACCTTTAATTACAATCGGCGGCAAATCATACTTAAATGAATTAATAGAAATGGCCGGGGGTGAAAATATATTTTCAGATATTAATAAAGATTACCCTGTTGTTAATCAGGAAGAAGTCATTATGCGAAATCCCGAGATAATAATCGTTCTGCACCCAGAAGATATCAAAAATCGTATAGGTTGGAAAAATGTTAATGCAATCAAAAATCACAAGATTTATAGTAATCTAAATCAGGACTGGATATTGCGTCCCGGACCAAGGCTCGTGCTCGGTTTTGAACAACTGGAGAAGATTTTTGAATAAAATAATTCTTTTGATTTTTATATTATTGTTCAGTATTCTCCTTGAGTTGTTTATTGGTCCTGGTGAATTAAGTTCCGAAATAATACAATTGCGAATTTATAGAATAATGCTTGGTATATTTGCAGGCAGTGTACTGGCGTTTTGTGGCAATGTCCTTCAGGGTCTATTTGGTAATCCCCTTGTTGAACCTTATACACTGGGTTCCGCATCCGGTGCAGCACTTGGTGCATCGTTAGGTATTGTATTATTTGGTTATGCGAATCCTGTTTTTTCTTTTGCCGGTGCCCTGATGATTGGAATATTTGTATTTGCCATTGCCCGTGTTGAAGGTGGTCTATTAAGGGATAGATTAATTCTGTCCGGGGTCGTTATGAGTTTTTTATGCAGTTCTCTTGTAATGATAATAATGATAACCGGAAGAAAAGAACTTTATGAGATACTCTATCTCTTAATGGGATATTTAGGAGTCGTAATCACCCCTCAAAACAGAACTATGCTCATAATCATTGGGATAATATCAATTATTTTACTCCTCTATCTTTATAGATACTATCGTGAATTTGATATTATATCTACGGGCACAGAGTCAGCGATTGCACTTGGGATAGATATACAGAGATTCTCAATTGAAATATTTCTAATCGTAACACTCCTTGTAAGTTTTGTTGTATCAATCGTCGGTGCTATTGGTTTTGTGGGACTTGTCATTCCCCATATTTCAAGAATGCTTTTTGGTCCTAAATATATCAAAAATCTTGCGGGCTCTCTATTTTTGGGGTCTGCGTTTGTATTATTTGCAGATGCACTCGCTCGTTCACTTACTTTTTATGAATTACCAACAGGTATAATAACTTCAATAATTGGTGTTCCCTTTTTTATCTATTTATATCGTTTGAAATAAAATATGAAGGTAATTGAATTATCAAATGTGAGTTTTTCATATAATACAAAAAATGTCTTACAGAATATAAGTTTAACTATTGAAAATGGGGAATTTACTGGGATTATTGGACCCAATGGTGCAGGTAAATCAACGATTTTAAGAATAATGGCAGGCATTCTGAAGAAATTCAGCGGCAGTATTCATATAATGGGGAGGGATATAAAAACAATCAGGCAGAAAGAATTAGCGCGAATAATTGGATTTGTTCCCCAGGAGACACATTTTCAACATAATTATTCGGTTGAGGACATTATTTCAATGGGGAGGTACCCTTATCTTGAACCTTTTCAACATTTTAAAAAAGATGATATTGAAGCAGTAGAATGGGCAATTGAAAAATCTAATTTAACTAAATTACGAAATAGACTGGTGAATTCCATTTCCTCCGGCGAAAGGCAAATGGTCGTTATCTGCCGTGCGCTTGCTCAGAAACCTCAAATCCTTTTGCTTGATGAACCAACAAGCCACCTTGATATTCTACATCAGGTTAGGATAATGGACTTGTTAAAGGATTTAAACCAAAATGGAATGACGGTTGTTATTGTAAATCACGACCTCAATTTATCCAGCCAATTTTGTAGAAAACTAATTCTTTTACACAGAGGCAATATTTACAAAATTGGCACACCGGAAATGATAATTGATAAAAAGTTAGTTATGGATGTTTACGGCGTTGAAACAGAAATAATCATTCACCCCGAGAAAAAAGTACCTCAGATTTTTTTGAAATAAATTTATTTTACTATCTGAATCTGAGATGGACTCTTTAAGATAATTTCGGGTTTACCATTATATTCTTTAATGAGGCCCGTCACTCTTACTTTTCTATTGAGATAATAATCTTCTGGATTTTTCGGGAATTTATCAAAATCACTGGCAAATATTACTGCCGTAAAGTGGCGTTTCCAGTCTTTATGAAAATTCAAAAAACAGACCTTACCAGTATTGTTTGTGAGGACGATTGTGCCCTCTACTGTTTTAATCTTTCCATAATATTTATTTGCATCAAGATATGAGATTATTTCATCAGGCGTTTTGGATGAAATTATTTCCTTGCCTAAAACACCTGTTGTATCAGGGATTTGAAACACAGGAAATGCCCATAAACCTCTTCTGTTCCTGATAGCGATTTTTTCTGTATTTTGAAGTTCATTTTTAAATTGTGTATCAGGGGGATAAAATCTCGTCTCAGCAAGTCCAACACGAATCATCTCTTCATTAACGAACTTTCCATCAAGATAAACATAATATAAGTATCTACCATAATCGTCTTTTTCTGTTATATCTTTTTTCAGCACCACAGATTTTCCAAGAATCATATTCATTAAAAATTCTTTAGCCAGATCCCCGCCCGGATCCAGCATTTCGGGCGCATTTATTCCTAAGAGACGAACGGCTTTTCCTTTATCTGTTTTAAATGTATCACCATCTATTACTTCAACAACCTTTTCTTTATTAGAACAAAAGAGCAAAATTAAAAGAAGTAATGAAATCGGATTTTTCATAAACGATTATAATGGACACCCGCTGGGTTGTCAAGCACCGCTGGGATATTGACATTAAAAATTATTCCTATATAATTCAAAAATAATGAAGAGAATGAAGAACAGAAAGATTTCCAAAGAGAAATTATTGAAGGAAATTGCGGTTTTAAAAACTCAATTAAAGATTTTACAACATAAAATCCATGAATACCAGGTCTTGCACAAAGCAGTCTTTGAACATTCGCCCGTTGGTATTACTGTGCGTCTGGGTTCGGGCGAACTTATTTCATACAACACGGCATGGAAAAGGATCTGGAATCTTACCAAACACAAGATAATTGAGAATGAAAAAAAATGTAGAGGATGGAGTGCAAAGAAGCGCTACCCCTATTTAAAAAAATATGCATCAAAGGTTCAAAAAATATTTGATAAAGGTGGTGAAATATATATACCGGAAATACATGTTGTTGATCCAAAAACAAAATTTGATAGATGGATTGCCCAGCATTATTATGCAATAAAAAATGACCAGAGCAAAGTTGAGCATGTCGTAACCATCACTCAAGATATCACCCCCCAGAAAATGACACTCTTGGCGCTCCAGGAAAGTGAAGAAAAATTCCGTACAATTGTGAATAACGTAAATCTGGGTGTTTACCGTTCCACTGCTAAGCCACCTGGTTATTTGATTCAAGTTAATCCAGCATTTTTAAATCTATTTGGATATAAATCAATGAAACAGATTTTACATATCCCCGCAGAAAAATTTTATAAAAATCCGAAAGACAGAATCCAGTTTATTAAAGAATTAATCAAAAATGGCGAAGTTCGGGATAGGGAATTACAGATGAAAAGAAAAGACGGCTCAACATTCTGGGCCTCAGTGTATGCCAAGGCACATTTTGATGAAAATGGCTATATAAAATGGATAGACGGTGTTATTGAAGATGTAACCGAACGGAAACAGATGACTGCAACCCTTCAGGCGCTTTCTTTTACCGATGAACTGACAGGCTTATATAATCGTCGGGGATTTATGACCCTCGCTGAACATCAAATGAGAATTGCACAGCGCACGAACAAAACGATGTTATTGTTATTTATAGATATGGACAATTTAAAAGATATAAATGATAAATTTGGGCACCCAATGGGCGACCAGGCACTCATCTGGACAACAAAAATTCTAAAAAAGACATTCCGGGGTTCTGACATCATTGCCCGCATTGGTGGGGATGAATTTGTCGTTTTAACATTGGAAATACAAAAAGCAAAAGGCGAAACCTTCTATGAACGTTTACATAAAAGCCTCGAGGTATTTAATCAATCAAAACAATTACCTTTCAATATCTCACTAAGTGCTGGTTGGTCATATTACAACCCGAAAGCTCCCGAGAGCATTAAAAATCTTTTGAAAAAGGCTGACCATCTAATGTATATTAATAAAATGAAAAAGAAAATAAAAAAATAAAATTTACTTGACACCTCATTTTATTTTTATATAATTCTTTGTGCAGTGGCAGTGTATTCTCGATGTAAATCTTAATCGTCTTACAGAATCACTCAAATTCATTGAAGATTATATTAGGTTTATAATAAAAGATTCTTCTATTCTCAAAAAGATAAGAAATTTGAGAAACGAACTTTTTCTATTAAAAAAATCCTTACCAATAAGTGATTTGGTGTTTTATCGGAAGAGTGAAATTGATTTAGGAAGAAAGGCGAAATTCGATTCACTCCCACGTAAAAAGGATATAGACCTCATATTGGCAAATTTCTCAAGGGCAAAGGAATCTGCCCGCATAATTGAAGAAATATTACGACACGGGAATAAATCGTTGAGCGGGTTTGTTAAAAAAATAAGGTTTCAAATATACGACCTTGAAAAATTGGTTTTGGAAAAGAATCAGAAAAGATTCAACCCGAAATTATATGTAATCATTGATGAAAAATATATTGATAAAATGCCATTATATGAAATGTTGCAAATTCTTCAGAATAATGGCGCGACAATGATTCAATTGCGCATAAAGAATCTGCCGGATAAAAAGTTTTATTATTATGGGGAGAAAATAAAAAAATTAATAACCAACCCTGAGCTGAAATTTATTATCAATAATCGTATTGATATTGCGTTAGCAGTAAATGCTGATGGAGTTCATCTTGGGCAGGAAGATTTACCCCTGAGAAAGGCGAGAGAAATACTGGGTGAAAAGTTTATTATAGGTGTTTCTGCCCATAATTTGAAAGAAGCATTAAAAGCCCAAGATAATGGAGCGGATTATCTGGGCGTTGGTGCTATATTCCCGACTAAAACAAAACAGAATGCGCGGATTTGTGGTCTGGATTTAATCCGGAAACTTAAAAGTAAAATTAATATTCCGATCATTGCTATTGGTGGGATAAATGATAAAAATTATAAAAAGGTTTTAAAGGCCGGCGCCGACGGAATTGCTATTGTATCTTATCTCTTTGAAGGCAGTTTGAAAAAAAATTTACAATCATTAATAAAAGGGGCTTGAGATGTTTTATTTTTTTTATATAATTAATACCTAAGGAGGAACAAATGAATATAACAATATCGGCAAGGAATTTCACATTGACCGATGCAATGACTGAGTTTGCGGGGAAAAAATTTGCAAAATTAAAGAGATTTGAACATATAATAATTGATGGCAATCTTATTCTTGAAAAAGATAAATCAATAAGTATGGTGGAACTTATACTCCGCGTAAAACATTCCACGATTAACTGCAAGGTGAATACTCAAGATATATATCAGGGCATAATTGATGTGGCAAAAAAAGCAGAGAGACAATTGCAGAAATACGAAGATAAATTTAAAGAAAGAAAAAGAATTTCTGCAAAAACAAAAAGGGTATGAATAAGATTACCGCAAAAACTTTGTATGAAGAGAAGAAAAAAGATTTTTCTTTTGAAATAATCACCGGCGCCGACCATCTTCATAAAAGAGTAATAACGAGTTGTGATATATTTAGACCCGGACTTGCTCTCGCTGGTTACACCGGATATTTTTTAAGTGAAAGGATAATGATAATTGGAAAAACAGAGACATCTTATTTAAAAACACTTGATAAAGATACAAAGGCAAAACGAATTGCCACCATAATGAAACTTGGCACTCCCTGTGTTATTGTAACCAAAAAGCTAAAGATCGATGAAAAATTTATTGATGAAGCAAACAAACGGAAAATCCCAATTTTAAGGACGCCTTTATCAACAACACCTTTTATCCATTCTCTTTCAACATATCTTGATTATAAACTGGCACCAACATTATATTTGCATGGGACATTAATTGATATTTACGGAGTGGGTGTTTTATTTTTGGGCAAACCCGGTATTGGAAAAAGTGAGTGTGCGCTTGATTTAGTAGAAAGAGGACACCGCCTTGTGGCAGATGATCTGGTAAAGATTGTGCGTAGAGGAGAAATGCTTATAGGGATGGGCGCGGAGAAAAGCGATAAACTTAAACATCACCTTGAAATTCGTGGTGTCGGTATCGTTGATATATTTAGAGTATTTGGTGTCAAAGCGGTTCGCCTGCGTAAGCGTATTGAAATAGTAATTGAACTTGTTTACTGGGAAGAAACAAAAGGCGAATATGAAAGGCTTGGATTGACCAAAAAAATGAAAAAAATTCTCGGAGTCAAAATTCCTTATATTAGACTACCATTGACACCTGGTAAAAATGTCTCAGTTATCACCGAAGTTGTTGCTATGAACTATCTCTTAGAATTAAGAGGAATAAATGTTGCTAAGGAATACAATGATGAATTGCGTAGGGTTATTTTTAAAAAGGAAGTCCCCAGTGTTCATTTTGATGAGGATATAGAATGATTAAAGGTATTATTATTGGACATGGTAATTTTAGCCAGGCATTACTAAACACGGTTGAAAAGATATTGGGCAAACAGGATATGGTTGAGGTAATTTCAAATGAAAGTTTATCCTGCGAATCACTAACAGAAATCCTGAAGAAATCAATAAATTCCGATAATCAGGAAAAAATAATTTTTGTTGACCTCCCTGGCGGAAGTTGTGCAATCTCATGTTTAAATGTCCTAAAGGAAAATAAAAATTTAAAGATTCTCTGTGGTATAAATTTACCAATGCTTCTTGAATTTTTTTTATTGCGAGAAAAATATAATGTAGATGAGCTAGTTCCAATATTATTAAAGAAGGCAAAGGATAACATTATAACCTTAGGAGGAAATATTGAAGACAATCGGTGAGGTCTTTGAGGAATCGGTTAAAAATCATCCAGATAAGATTGCCTTAAAAAAAGGGAATAATGTTTATAACTACTCAGAATTAAAGGATAGGGTTCTGGCACTAAAACAATATTTATATAGCCTTGGGTTGAAACCCGGAGATAGATTTGGTGTTCTCGGCGAGAACAGTCCAGAATGGGCAATCAGCTATCTTGGAATAGTGCGTGCTGGTTTGATCTGTGTTCCACTTGATGCAATGCTTGGTGAAGCAGAATTAATCCATATTTTAAGAGAAAGTGGAGCAAGGGGAGTATTATGTTCGGAAGGACACATTTACAAGATAGAATCAATCAAAGGTGAATTAAAAGATTTAAAATGGTTGATAAGCATGAAAAAAATCAAAGAAATACCTTCTGCTAAAAGTGAAAAACAAGTAGAGATAGATCCTGAATCCCTTGCAATCCTAATCTTTACATCAGGAACAACAGGTCTTGCTAAGGCAGTAATGTTAAGTCATAAAAATATCATTTCAAATTTACAGGCAATAGAGAAAGCAATTCCTGTATATTATACCGACAGTTTTGTATCAATAATTCCTATGCATCACACATTTGAAGCAACCTGTGGATTTTTATACCCCCTTTATCGTGGGGTATCTATATTTTATCCGCCCAGCCTTAAACCGAATGACTTAATCGCCACATTTAAAGAGGCGAAGATAACCTGTTTGATCGCGGTTCCCCTTCTTTTTGAAAAATTTCTTGCCGGTGTTCAGAGAAAAATTGCCAGTGCATCAATTCCTACAAAATTGATATTTAATACCATCAGTGGTGTAACTTCTATTTTTAAATTTCTACGCAAACCTCTTTTCAGTAAAATAAGAAAAGAAATGGGTTTAGAAAATTTGCGCCTTGCAGTCTCTGGCGGGGCAGCATTATCAGCTAAAGTTGCTCAGGGGCTTGAAATGTTTGGTATTCCAATATTACAGGGATATGGTTTGACTGAGGCCGCACCAGTAATATCGGTTAATCCTATGTCAAGGCCCAAAAATAATTCTGTTGGAAAACCATTACCGGAAGTTGAGGTCAAAATTTTTGAGCCGGACGAAAATGGAATTGGCGAGATCATTGTAAAGGGTCCAAATGTAATGCTCGGTTATTACAAAAATGAAGAAGCAACAAATGAAATCTTAAAAGACGGATGGCTTTATACGGGTGACCTTGGTTATATTGACAATGAAGGTTATATACACATCACCGGCAGGAAAAAGAGTCTCATTGTAACTCCAACCGGGAAGAATATTATACCTGAAGAATTAGAAGAAAAATTGCTAACAAGTAAATGGATAAAAGAAGTCCTTGTCGTTCCCAGAATAGACCCCGAAACTAAAAATGAAGAAGTCTGCGCATTGGTATACCCTGATTATGAGTTGTTAGAAGAATATAGTATGACCCATCATATACATTTAGAATTTTCTGATATAGAAAAAATAATCAGAGATGAAATAAGAAAGATTAACGAAGATTTGCCGGTTTACAAACGTATTACAAAATTTGAGCTCCGCGAAGAAGAATTTCCCAAAACCACAACCCAGAAGATAAAAAGGCATATGTTTATTGAACGGAGCATCAGGGTTTAATATTAAATTTTTTCTTCAAATTTTTTATTACAACCGGTGGTACAAGTCTTGAAACATCACCGCCCAATGAGGCAATTTCTTTAACCAGAGATGAACTAACAAATATATAATTTTCTGACGGCATAAGAAAGAGCGTTTCAATCTGCGGTTTCAATTTTCTGTTCATTAACGCAAGTTGGAATTCATAGTCAAAGTCTGATACTGCCCGAATACCACGAATGATTGTTTTTGCTGAAACTGATTCAACAAATTCAACGAGTAATGAAGAAAATCCTTTTACTATGACTTTGTTATTATTTTTGAACACCTCTTTTATCATTTTTATTCTTTCGTCAAGAGTAAAAAGAGTCTTTTTAGGACGGGCACTAACCCCAATGATTATTTTGTCAAATATTTTTGTTGCCCGATTTATTACATCAATATGTCCATAAGTTATCGGGTCAAAAGTGCCAGCATAAACTGCTTTTTTCATTTTTAACTCCTTTTTAATTTTAAAAAAGATACAATCGTATCACCATATTTTCTTTCTTTAATAATTTCGTATCTATTATCAATTGAACGAGAGTAAAAATTAGAATATTCAACAACGATAATAGATTCCTCTTTGAGCAGATTATAAAAACATAAGAGTGCCAATGTTTCATTTAAATATCCTGTTCTGTAAGGTGGATCAATAAATACTATATCAAATGCCATACCGCGTAGTTTTTTTAATCCCGGGCGAAAATCAAATTTTATCACTTTTATTTTATCATTAAGGTCAAGTGCCTTTATATTCTTTAAAAGTGCGGCGGGATTTTTTTCTATAAATATACAAAAGCGGGCACCTCTTGATAATGCCTCAATCCCCATTGCGCCGGTACCAGCAAATATATCCAGAACAAAAGCATCATTAATATTTTCTCCCAAGATATTAAATATTGCTGAACGCACAATCGCCTTTGTCGGTCTGATTCCATTTTTTGAAACCTTGAGTATCTTACCTTTATATGAGCCTGTAAGGATTCTCATCAGTATTTAAATGAACCCCGAAACACGTCCTGTGCCTCGGGGTTCATTTATTATTAATTCGTGATTTTCTCTATATTACTTTATTATCGTTGGTGTAATGAATATCAATAATTCCCTATCTTCATAAGTCGTTGTTGTTTCACGGAATAGCGCCCCTATGATAGGAATGTTTTTCAGTATCGGTATACCCCGCACACTCTTTGTCTCTTTCTTTCTAATAAAGCCACCAATCACAACGGTATTACCATCCTTTACAAGAACCCTTGTGTCCGCCTCAGAGGTAGTAATAATTGGTCTGCCTGCCAATGCTGATGCACGGTCAAGTTCACTCACCTCAGCATGAATCTCCATAGTAATTTCTTCCAGAGAATTTATGTGGGGAGTAACTTCAAGTTTTGTACCCACGGTATAGAATTGTATCACCGTATTGCCGGCCATATCCCTTGTTGGAATACCAAACCTTTGTCCACCAAGGATTGAGGCCTTTTTGTTATCAACTGCTGATACCCGTGGTGCAGAGATAGTATTTGCCTTTCCCTTTTCTTCGAGGATATTGATTGT
Organism: candidate division WOR-3 bacterium; assembly: GCA_039802005.1. Taxonomy (NCBI): domain Bacteria; kingdom Pseudomonadati; phylum Caldifarciminota; species Caldifarciminota bacterium. Next base: position 10,986 of record JBDRVV010000020.1, on the reverse strand, counting down.
TGCACTTACCTGAGCAAGTGAAGGAACGGTTCCAATATTAAATACACCGTAACCTGCAATCGCGGGCGTGGGATTGCTTGTGACATCAACCCTCAATAATCTACTCTCAAGCCCTTTTAATGTCCAGTTGATACCGAGTCCCTGGGATTGCGAGGCATCTACATCAACAACCTTCGCCATTATTTCCACCTGTGGCGTTGGTGTATCGAGCAATTTTACAAGTTGTTTAATTTTATCATGAATGGGTTCTACCTCTGTGACAACCACAGAATTCGTTCTTTCATCAACATTTGCCTTACCTTTTGGTGAGAGCATTGCCTGAATCTTAGTCAACATTTCTGAAGGGTTGGCAAATTCAAGTTTATAAATATTAGAAATTAGCGGCAAATCAAAATCCTGTTTATCAAGATTTTCTGCAGTATCAACCCTAATCACACCCGGGTCCTCACGATATGCATAGCCAGCAGCACGAAGGATAATTTCCAGTGCCTGTTTCCAGGGAACATTATGGAGTCTTACTGTAACCGTCCCCTTTACATCCTTTCCTGCAACAATATTTACACCCGCATATTCAGAAAGTGCCCTTAATACAGTAAGAATATCCGCATTTTCAAGGTCAATGCTGATAGGCCTGCCAGTTATACTGACCGGTGGCCTGGAACTCGGAACCGCTGGAGGTGGTGCCTCAGGTGCAACGGGAGCTGCTGCCTGGGCATTTAATGCCTGCCAGGTAGGTATCGGAGCAGTTAAGCCGGTTAGCAATGTTACTACAAAATTGTTGCCTTCAGTTGTAGTCAAAAATGAGTAATCTTGATTTAACTTTGCTACAACCCGAACTAAATCTGGCTGCCCGGCAAATCCTGTAATTGAAATATCCTTTATACCACCAGAATTTATTACATAATTCTTTCCTGTGAGATTGCTGGATACTCCGGAGCAGTCAATAACCATCCTTGATGGGTCTTTGAGGCTGAAAGCATTAGCGATAAATGGTCCGTCCGATTCAATGATCAATTTCGTATTTACTCCCTCGGATTTCACAATAACATCTTTAATAACTACACCATTAAGCAGAGAGAGTATTGAGAGAATTGTTAACAAAAATCTCATAATTTACCTCCTTTCTTTTCCCTCTTGGAGTCTTAATTCATATTTTGTTACAACTCCTGCATGCATAATTTCAAAAATTATTGCCTGGCGATTTATTTCACTTACATGGCCACCAGCAACGCGATCCCCGCGTTTTAAAATATAACCATTATCCTGGCCATCCTTAACAAGAGCATAATAACCACGATCTCCCCAGAGAATACCAATGAGACGTAGGTTTTCCGGACTTAAATGGCCAGTCTTACCACCACCCAATTCCAGACCCAATAATGGAACAAATGGATCTCTACGTCCTGCAGGTTCATACTCGTATCTCTCTACAGGAAACAGAGAATCAGCTGTTGGTGTCTGGTTTAGAATTACTATTAATGTAAGAATACTACCGACGGCGTGGAGCACCACTTGGCACCTCCTGTCTTTTTATAACAGTATAAGTTATTGCCTGTAAATCGGCTTCAGTGCTACGGTCTTTGCCGGGATTAATTCTTATCGATGGAACGTTTACAATCCTTGATAGATTGCCGATATTGGATAAAAATTTCCCAAGTTGATGATAACCGCAAGCGACTTTGATCTGAACCGGAATTTCAGAATAATTGTCTTTTGGAACAGGGCCACTTGGTTTAAAGAGTAAGAAACTTACACCCGCCTTTGTACCGGAATTTGAGATCTGCTGGATCAATTTTGGAATTTCCTTTTCCTGAGGAAGCATTTCTTTAGCAATTTCCCATTCCGCTTCAAGTCTCGCTATCCTTGCCTGGAGTTCAGGTAGGCGCGCCTTGGCTGCTTCAGCTTCTTGAACTTTGATCTGGAGTGAATCCCTTTTTCCCTCAAGAGTTTTTATCTTATTTTGGTTTGAGGTATAAGGAAATCTAAAAAAGAGAATTAACACCAGTATCAAAAGGATAAAAAATACAATTGCCTGTTGGGTTTTTGGTTCTTTTAAGTTCATTTCGTACCTCCAGTTGAATCAATTCTAACATTTGCGGTAAGTGTAAATTCCATCATTTCCTGCTTTTCAACAGTCTTTTTTTCAAGAACAGTCAAATCCACGTTGCCGATGTATGGCGATTCTTCAAGTCGATTCATAAATTCAGCAACAAGTAGATTTGAGGCCGTTGTACCCCTGATATCAATATTTTGTGTTGTTACATTGAGCATTGTAAGCCAGGTGAATTCTGGAATGCGTGCAGAGATTTCATCAAGTATATGCGCAATAAGAAAACGATTTTTATTGAGTTCCTTAATCGGACTGATTAGAGTCATAAGTTCTTTTTCCCTCTGCTTCAAACTATCAACCGTTGCAACATAAATTTTCAGTTCATCAAGGCGTGTCTGTAATTGATTTATATTACGATTGAGTCCACCAATTTTGGTACTTTGAATAATCAGGAAAAGGGCAATAATGATGGCGACGACCGCAATCCCCAGAATATAAAGTGCACCTAATTTGACAGAAGGCAATTTAATCGGCGGTGCGCCTGGTTTTGCGGCTTTTGCTTTTGGCGCCTTTGCCTTTTTAGGGCTGGGCGATAGATTTATTTTTATCATTAGTCCCCCCTTAATGCAAGGCCCACTGCCTGGGTTAAAACTGGACCAATCATTTCAACCCCTTCAGGTGCAAAAATTGAAGGGTCATAAAGAATATTTTTGAAAGGGTTAAATACTTCTACACTTACATTCAATCGTCGTTTAAGATAATCAACCATATTTGAAATCAGTGCACCCCCACCAGTAATAAACATCTTACTCACCTTTTCTTCACCCGTTACCGTAGAAAGGAACTGCAAACTTCTTTCAATCTGTGTGCTCAGATCATTAACAAACGATTCAAAAACACCCTGGATTGAATCCTGGGATGCACCAACTGGTATTGTTCCTTTAACTGCATTTGCTGCATCTTCATAATTAAAGCCGATTTCTTTCTGCAATTTATTTATATAGGAATTAACGCCATAGTAAACATCTCGTGCGAGTAAAGATGAACCACCTTTAATCACATTTATTATTGTCATTCCTGCACCAATATTTACCAATGCAATCGTTTCATCTGGACTTGGCTGATAATTGTATTCAAAAGCATTTTGTAGAGCAAAGGCAGCGGTATCAATGATTATCGGATTGAGATTTAATTCTTTCAAGAGGGCGGTAAGATTATTTATCAATTCATTTTTTGCCGCAACAAGGACAACTTCTTGTTGATTCTCACCGTAATTAGGATTCACCACATCAAAGTCCAAGGAGACTTCGTTGATATCAAATGGTACATATTGTTCTGCCTCCCATTTTATTTGTTCCCTCGTTTCTGCCTCGCTCAAACGATCCATAACAATACGTTTTATAATCACATCCCTTCCAGCAAGACCGATTACGACATCCTTTGTTGTGATATTGCGGGATTCAAAAAGAGTTCTAATTGAATCCAGGACTGCTTCCCGGTCAATAATCTCCCCTTCAACAATTGCATCCGGCAATATCTTAGAGATGCCGTAATTTATCAGCCTTTTGGTCTTGCCAGGCAAAAGTTCAACAACCTTAGTTTGACTTGAGCCTATATCAAGACCAACTACTTTTTTCTTTTTTCCAAACATATTCACTCCTTTGCTCTTTTACTAAATTCTACACAAACTCCAAATGGGGCTTTTTCCCCTAATAAATTAAATTTGAATATTATATATATAATTAATGGAATGTCAAGAGCCAAATTCATTATTTTGACCCGCCTGACGAAAATTAAACGATTTTTTGGTTTTGAGTATAAATTTATCCAAATCCCCTTTTTTGATATGAAATCTAATGTCTTTCATAAGGCGAATATAAAACATTATATTATGATAACTTACGAGCCGTCCCGCAAGCGCCTCGCCCGCATTAAAAAGGTGTCTGATATATGCACGACTAAAATTTCTACAGGTATAACAATTACAATTCTTATCAAGTGGTGAATCATCCTCTGCATAACGACTGCCTTTTATAATAATCTTACCTTCTGATGTGAATGCCATTCCAGTTCTGCCATTACGGGTAGGAAGGACACAATCAAAAAGGTCAACCCCAAGACTTACTGCTTCAAGAATGTCTTCTGGATAACCACAGCCCATTAAATATCTAACTTTATTCTCTGGTATAATTTCATTAACTACACCTACCATTTCCATAGTCAATTGTGATGGTTCACCAATCATCAATCCCCCAATTCCATACCCAGGAAATTTCAATTCAAGAAGGCGATGGGTGCATTCCTTCCTGAGTTCTTTGAAAGTAGCGCCCTGAATGATTGCAAATATACGAGGTTTTTTTTTACATTCAAGCTTCGCTCCGCCCAATTAACTGTCCTCTCCACAGCAATACGTGCTTCAATGAATTCTGAAGGATAGGGTGTGAAAAAATCAAGGCACATTGCTATATCGGTTCCCAAATCCCGTTGAACCTCAATCGCCTTTTCCGGGGTCAAATGAATACGACTACCATCAATATGTGAAAGAAAGGTTAAACCATTATCATTGACTTCTCTCAGTTCGCTCAACGAATATGCTTGGAATCCTCCCGAATCAGTAAGAATCACCCTTTCCCAGTTCATAAATTTATGGATACCTCCAAGTTTTTTTATTAATTTTGTTCCTGGTCTCTGCATTAAATGGTATGTATTACAAACAATTATCTCAACACCGATTTTTTTTAACTCTTCAGGAGAAATCATTTTTACGCTACCCTGAGTTGCTACAGGCATAAAGTTTGGTGTATTGACCTCAAAATGTCTTGTTTTCAAAAGACCCAATCTTGAATTTGTATTGGGGTCCTTTTGAATCACCTTAAACATACTGATATCATACATAATTATTCAATTTTGTCAATAGAGAGCAGATGATTCTAAAAAATTGTCCAAATTTTTGCAATTAAAACATTTTTCAAGTTTGATACATTTTCAAATACATTGTCTAACTCCAGTATAAACTAAAATTAACAAATTAACAGCGAACTTGACAGCAAAATAATTATTTGTATAATATATAATATGTGGGATGAGTCGTTGACAAAGACTCAAACTTTCGACATTCCATTCATCGGTAGAGATAATGAACTCACATTACTGAGAGAAATGCTAAAAAAGGCATATGATTATCAGGGCAATTTTTTGCTTATCAAAGGTGATATTGGTATTGGAAAGACGCGGTTAATACAACAATTTGTTCAGAATATAAATCAATCCAATATTCAGGTATTGATCGGAAAAGGAATAAAAGATGAAATCAAAGCCTTTGCGCCATTTTCAACCATAATTGAGGAATATATTACAAATCTGGAAGGTGCTATGGAGAAACGCTGGCTTACGAGGATTTTCCCACCAGAATCTGCCTTATACCTCAGTTATATTATGCCGGTTTTCAAAATACATTATCCCATTGTGCTACAGCAAGTTGAAGAAAGGATAGACCGCGCCCAGATAATCTATTCTTTTGAACAATTTTTTGAAAATCTTTCAAAATATAATGTATTAATTTTATTCTTGGATGACATTATGTGGATTAGAGACGACGCCCTTGATTTATTACGCTATCTTGTTATGAGGATTAGTAATAAACCTATCTTATGTATCGCTACCGCCCGGTCCGATGAAATTAGTTCAAATCTACAAGAACTTATAGATGAACTTAATTCCAACCGCCAAATTGTCATAATCAATCTTGATAACCTATCTCAGAATGAAGTTGAATCTCTATTAAGCGAGCAATTTATGATTGATATACCAATACACTTTTTACAATGGCTATATTCACTCACAAGAGGGAATCCGCTCTTTATCGCCGAAATATTAAAAGCCTTGCTCCGTCAGAACATCATTGTGTATGATAGCAACAAAAATGAGTGGTCAATAAGAAGTGATTATCAAGACTTCACTATTTCGGACACGGTAGAAGGCGTAATTAATTATCGGCTTAGTCAACTGAAATCATCTGAACTGCAATTACTCCAGGCCGCGGCAGTGATTGGTGAAAATTTTGATGTTGAAATTCTTAAGAAATTATTGGTTTCGGAATCCAGGAATAGGATTATTAAGAGTTGTAATACACTCACCAATCTTAGAATTATTGAAGGAATTCATAATAAAAAGCAATTCTGTCATCCTTTGATTCGGGAAATCCTGTATCAAAGAATTGAACCAGAAAAAAGGCGCCAAATGCATAGGAAACTGGCGAGGGTTTTAGCGAATTCTGGCGCGGATGAGAATACGGTCTTATACCATCGCACAAAGTATTTAATTCAAGGCGAAGGAACGAAAAAATTGGTCAGATATCTTATCAATACTTCTGCAAAACTTTTTGCTACCTATAACTACCATTCTGCCTGGCATTACTTGAAGATAGCAGAAGAAATGGCTGAACAAATTTCTAATGCAGAAAGAGAAAGAATAATAATTAAGGCAAAACTCAACTATCTCGGCTGGACATTAGGCCGAGATGTAGTTCCCCTGGAACAGGCAGAGTCATTTGTATCGGAATTGGAAAAGTCTAAATTGAAAGATGATTTTGTAGCATACTGTGAGATGCTCTTTAACCGAATGCTCTCCACACAAAGATTTGAAAGTGCAGAAATATATTTGAATAAAGCACTCTCCCGAATCCAAAAGTCCAACCCATTTTATTATAAACTTCTGGCCGACCGTCTGCTGCTGTTAAGGAGAAAGGGATTATTGCAAGAGGCAATAAAAGAAGCTGAAAAATTAAGCTCGATTATCCCTCAAGACAAAGCCCCAGATGCATTTTATAAAACACTCAACAGCATCGGTATGGTGGCGATTATGAAGGGTGATTATGAATTGGCAAGGAAGTCTATTTTCAGGGCATTAAAGGTCGCCCAACACTATAATATTCTCCCTTACATTGGTGATTCACTTATGAATCTTGGGCTTGCGGAGATGGAAATGGGTAATTTGGATTCGGCGTTGAAAAATTTTGAAGAGTCTCTTAACTATGCAAAAATATTACAACGCGACCCCACCATCTCGATAAATCTTCTCTACATGTCATTGTGTCACATCCACAGGGGTGATAATGATAAAGCAATTCAAATATTAGATAGAGTTATTGAGCGGGCGAAGAATTTTTATAATGTACGATTGAAGGCATCTGTCCAGTTGCTAAAGACAAAAATTTATCTGGATACGGATAATATCCCTCTGGCTGAAGAGACAATAAATGGTATTTCGCCCAACGATATGGATATTGGTGGTCAGGTAGACTTGGATTGTCTCAAAGCAATTTTATGCGGAAAGAAGGGAAACTTTTTGCAGGCAATAGATATAATTGATAAGTTACTTCCCCGCCTTAAAAGCTTAAATCTCAAATCCCGTTATGCCCGGGCATTGGGTGAAAAGGCGCTAATTTACCTTTACCAGAATAAGAAAGATGAGGCATTTAAGTATTTTAAGGAGTCAAAAAATTTATTGGAATCAGGGAAGAAACTGCCACAATTGAGCCATTTACTAATAGACTTTGGATTTCATCTGGGGCAAAAAGAAGGTGAAGAACTATTATTTAATGGATTGCAAATGCTCTTTAATATGGGGGGGACCGAGCGGATGAAGTGGCTATACCCGAAATTGAAAAAGGCTCGGTTTATTAAATGCTGTAATTTTATTTCAGAAAAAACAAGCAATTTAATAATAGATAAAACTATCATTTCAACTTTTGGTGGTCTACAGATAAAGAGGCCGATGGATGTCTCTGAATTATCAAAAAGTGAATGGCCCTCGCGCAAAGCGCAGGAATTGCTCGGACTGCTATTGGTTGCTCCGAAAAGTGGAGCCACCAGAGAGGCAATGGCATCCAGCCTCTGGCCCGAGGCAACAAAAGATAAAGCACAGTTAAATTTCCGTGTTGCGCTGACACATCTTAAAAAAATATTGGGTGAAGATGTTATTATCCAGAGCGGACAATTTATTCTTTTAGATATGGATATAATAGAAGTAGATTTTTTGACATTTGAAAACCTTTACAAAGAATGGCAGGGCTTAAAACGCGAGGGTAAATTACATACTGCAGAAGACCGTGCACGCCGGTCATTAGATCTGTATAAAGACGATTTTTTGCCTGAGTTTTATAGTGAACCAATTTTAAGAAAGAATATGGAATTGAAGACGAAGATGAAAATTATGCTTTCCTGGCTTGCGTTAAGGTCTCTGGAAAAAATGGATTATCAGGAATCAATCTTCATGGCACAGAGACTACTTGCATTTGATCACCTTGATGAAAAGGCACATCAGATTATTATGGAAAGTTTGTATAATCAGGGTGACCGAAACGGCGCCTTAAGGCAGTTTGAGATTTTAAAGAGAAATTTCAAAGAAGAATTGGATGCCGAACCTGGCGCAGAAACAATAAAACTTTATAAAAAAATTCTCAGCACAGATTAATTGAAAATGGAGTTAAGGCGTAAGCCTTTTAACTCCAAAATACGAATCCCTCCTTTTTGTAATAGGTAAGAGGCTGTGTCGCAATTCAAAATTTCGTCCAATTGTAGCGGTTTGATTTATCAAACATCATCAAATTTCAATGCTTTGTAATTCTATTGTCGCATAAATGCGACCGCTACAGAGGTTGCGACACAGCCTCGTAAGTTTTCCCCAAAAAGACATCCCTCTCCCCTTTTTTAACGTTTTTTTAACGCCGCTGGATTATAATATCGGTGTGGATACCGAAGAAAAAAAAATCTGTCCCAAGTGCAACTATCTTGGTGGTGAAATGGATAACATCTGCCCTTATTGCGGGATAGAGTTAATCTCTAAATGTCCACAATGCGGGGCAAGGATAAAGAGTGCATTTGCCGAATATTGCTTTGCCTGTGGTCTTCGGTTTGCGGATGCCATCCGCGATAATCCGCATTCTAATCAGCGTCCATCCGCGCATTTTGCGAAGCAAAAAAAGAAAGGAGGTGATGTTAAGGCAAAGAGAGGGAGACAGAGAGACAAGGAGAGATGGAGACGGAGATGAATCGTGAAACGTTTACCGTGAACCGTGAAACGAAAAATGTATTGGTGCGATACTTCACATTGTTCAGCACGGGGTTATCGCACAACCACAATCCGCGTCTTTCTGTGTCTATTTCTGTGTAAATCAGTGGGCTCGGTGAAACCGAGCAAAGGAGATAAAGATGAATAATTTACAAAAAATCTCAATAATAACAATCGCCTTATTGGCGATAATGTCTGCAGACAATCCGGGTCCTTTGTGGACAGACCAGGATGTTGTGATTGATAGTGCAAGGGCTTATCAGGGTGTTTCAGTTGCAACCCGTCGCTCAAATGGTGAAATATTCGTTGCGGTATCAGGAAGATTCTTTGAAGACACCACACGCTACGGGATAAGGGTATATCGCTCGCTTGATGGTATAAACTGGAGTCAATATCTGTGGTTCAGCATAAGTCAGGGGCATTTGCAGAATCCCTCAATGACTATCTTTACTGCGCAAGACTCAGAATTTCTGTATGTGGCATTTGACCTCTGGGATGTGGGGGCAAACGAATATAATACCCGTGCTTATCGTCGTAATCTGGCATTGTCTTCTGGCCTATTCAGAGATATCTCAGTAATAGCCGGAGTACCTGAGCGAGACCCGAGTCTCTGCACCAGTAGTCCAGCTCATCCCAATGGTCCCTGGCTTTTCTGTGCCTTTACGAGTTTTGATTCAATCGCCTTTATCCGTTCTTCAGATTATGGTATGACCTGGACCGACCGGCAGATCATCGGTTATCCGAGTACAAATTATGGATTTTTAAACCCGAGCTGTGCCTATGGTTGGATTTCAACTCCACCTGATTCAATGTCGGTTGGAGTTGCCTGGCAACTTTTGAGCAACGATGAAACGAACGGAAAGATAATCTTCAGAAAGAATACCTTGAATGGTATGCCCGGGCGTTGGCGTCCATTAATTGAGTTTATTCCGTCAGTAAATTGCCGTGATGGTTTTCCCCATTTACAGATGACCCATGGGGGATTTCCTTCAGCATTAATAACTTTTGTCCGAATAGATACATTAGAAGATAATGCTGATTTATATTATTTTTTTAGCACCAACGGTGGGGATAACTGGAATTATGGTATAATCTACGATTCAAATTCAACCGCGAATGTCGCTCATTGTCTTGTAATTGATGATAGTCTTGGCTATTACCATGTAGCATACCGTGGAGCGGAAGAGGAGATATTTTACCAGAAGGTAAGGTATGACAGTGTATCATCACCTTGGTCAGCATCAATTAATGTCAAGAATGGTAGTAGTAGCTGTAACCCATACTATTTTCCCGCAGTCGGTCAGCGTAATGGCGAACCTTATGTGTGCTGGGTTGACTACGATCCACCTGTCAAACTCAAATTTGATGCCCAGTGGCTACAGACTGGAATTAAAGAAAATCAATCTGCAAGAGTGCCAAGTCCAATAACGATTACCTCCAATCCGGTAAGAGATAAATTTAGAGTTAATTATCAAGTTAAAAATCAAGGGCGGGTAAGGATTGAATTGTATGATATTTCAGGAAGGCTGGTTGCGGGTCTATTTGAATCGGATATGCATGCGGGTCAGCACGGGACAAAAGTTGAGACCAAAGCTCTTTCTGCGGGAGTATATTTTGTTGTCGTTGATACCCCTGATGGCAGATTTTCAGGGCGGGTTGTGGTGGTGAGATAAGGAGTTAATAGTAGTTGAAGGTCCTTGAATATTTAGATATAAGACAAAAATCAACATTTTCCGCCTGCCTAAAAATGTTGACTTTTACCTCATCTTTTTTAACGTTTTTTTAACGCCGCTGGATTATAATATCGGTGTGGATACCGAAGAAAAAAAAATCTGTCCCAAGTGCAACTATCTTGGTGGTGAAAT